>JANOFM010000292.1:0-30076 GCA_031413635.1 Alphaproteobacteria bacterium
GTCGCGGTGACGCCTGGTATCGGAGTTATGCGGGCGCCGAGACCGGCCGAACTGAGGCTGGCTTCAGACAATGCGGATGGGTCGCTGGTGCGGTTCCAAATCATGGCGGCATCGGCGAAAGCGTAAAGCTGCAGCGACTTAAGCCAATCCGCGATGTCGGTCAGCGTGTATCGCAATTCGATCGCGGCGGCAGCGCCGTCGTCGCCGATGATCTCGCTGTAGTCATAGGCGCGTCCATAGCGTGCACCGCCGACGCCGAATTCCTCGCCACCAACCAACGAACCATCCGCGTGCTGGCCGGCGACGAACAACGACGCGGACCAGCGGTCGGAGATTTTGTGGGACAGCGCCGCGTCCATTCTGACCTTGGTGAACTGCGGCCGCCCGTCGGGACGCGTCAGTTGCGATTCTCCGTTGAGCGAGGCGCCAAAAGCATCGAGACCGTGCGACGTTTCGATCGCGACGTCGCTTCGCGTCGCTCCGTCAACCAGCGTGTAGCTCAAGCTGCCGCGAAGGACTCGGGTTCTTTCGTCCGACAGCATTCCGCCGGAGTCGGACTGAGACGATTCGCGGCCATCGAACAGGAACGCCACCCAAAGCGATTGCGCACGCGACCTGACGAGTGGCACCGTCGCACGGGCATAGAAGCGTTCGCTTTCGCCGTCCGTTGCATCGATGGCGAACGCGTCCAAGTGATGCGTCTCCGACAGGGAGCCACCGAACTCGGTCCAGAGCGCGCCATCAAGCCAAGGCGCCGCGTAGGCGATGTCGGCGTAGAACAATTCGTCAGAAGAGCTTGGCAACGTGAACAGCGACACGCCAATTCTGTCGCCGCCGGTGACGACGGAGTTCCAGGCGACAGAGCCGAAGACTTGATCCGTGCCGTTCGAACCCGTGCCGCGGTTGTCACCATAGATGCGCCACGCCACCGGGGACGTTGTTATTTTCACCTTGAAGGTAAACCGCGCGAGGTCGATCGGATCTGGCAACAATTGAGAGGATGCGACCCGATAGCCGTTGCGATCGGCGAGCAGCAAAAGGTCACGCTCAAATGTCTCGAGACGAGCCGGACGTTCGGCGAGCGTCGCGCCAAATTGCGAGCGCGCGTCGCGTTGGCTCATTCCCTCGGATGCGATGTCGGTGATGTAGCCTTCGATGGCTTTGACAATCAGAACGCCGTCCTGGACTTCTTGCTTGGGGACGATCGCGCGCGAAAGGAAATAGTCTTGCGAACGATAAAGTTCGGTAATGCAATCCGTCAGTTGGATCAGGTCCGCCGCGCCGATCGTTTTCCCTGCGAAACCCGCTGCACACGCGTTCGCTTGGCCATGCTCGACGGCGGTGACGCCCTCGATGCGCGCGGTGCGAAGCGTGAACTCGGGAATTGAAGCCAAGTCGTCTTGATCGACTTGAACCGGCGGAGGCTTTGTCGCGCCCGCGGCTTCATCGGCCGGGTGTTTTTTTTCGGGAAGGCGTTCTTCAAGCCTCTGCGCGTCGGTCGTTTCTGCCAAGCCGACGCCCGGGCATGCGACCGCACTCGCCATCAGACCTACAAAGGTCGCGAGAGAGATCACGCATGATTGCTCCTTACCCGGTCTTTTCTGCACAAGGACTCTGCCGGTTTCGTCAATGCGTAGTGATGCGGGCAAAGCCGTTAACGAGTCGTTAATCAGATCGTGGCGCCGTCAATCCTTTGTCAAACCTAACAACGGTATTTCCAGTTCGAATCGCATTGAACGCAGGTCGTCAACCAAACTTCTTTCCAAGCCGTTAAGTGCGCCGGTGCGACGTTACCGGTCCCGATGGCCGGAAAGCGTTTTTCGGCACCCAATTGCTTTGGAGCGAGACAACCATGCGATTCATATGCACGCGCACTGTGGCTGTTGTTGTGTCCGGCCTGATGTTCGCCCTGCCCTCTCAGTATGCCTTCGCGGGCGAGGGCTGGCGGATCGTCGATACGGCCGGCGACGTCAAGGCCGGCGGTGCAGGCTTCATGCCGATCGCGCTGTCCAACAATCAAACGCTACCGGCCGACGCCTGGGTCGAGACCACGGCCACGGGACGCGCGGTGCTTGCGCGCGGTCTGGAATCGATCGTGGTCGGGCCGAACAGCCGCGTTCAGTTGCCGAACGATGAAGTGAACGGCAACACGCAGATTCTGCAGACGATGGGCTCGGCCCTGTATCAAATCGGCAAACAGCAAAAGCCGCATTTCCAGGTCGACACGCCCTACCTCGCGGCCGTTGTGAAGGGGACGACCTTTACGGTGACCGTCCAAGGCGATACCGCGACCGTCGCGGTGAGCGAAGGGCTTGTGGAGGTTTCGACGCCGGATCATTCGGACGTCGAGTTCGTTCGGCCCGGGTTCACGGCGAGCGTGTCGCAGGACCATCGCGGCGACGTGGTGGTCGAGAAGAGCAACGACAGCAACGCCCCGTCTCAGGGCTTGGAACCACTGAAGGACAATAACTCCGCGTCAGACGGACACGCGAAGAGCGACGAAAGTGCCGGAGATATCGTCATCACGACGCCCATCGGCGAGGTCGAACTCGACGTCAAGGAAGTTTCGGGTGGTCTCGCGTTCGGCGAAGTCAAGCAAGCGGCAATCGACCCCGCGTCAGGCGAGACCAAAGGCATGAAGAGCGGAGACACGGAAACGAGCAAGCCGGGCGATATTGTTCGTATTGAGCACGTCGAGATTGCCGGTGTCAGCGATTCTTCCGCTGTCGTCGAAATCGGCGGGAGTGCGACTGCGCCCGGCCTTGGTGGAGCGACACCACCCGGTCTGGGGGGCGATATGCCACCGGGCCTGGACCGAGACGTAGCACCAGACCTCGGCGGCGGCAACGCCGGTGGCAATGGCAACGGGAACGCCGGTGGCAACGGCAACGGGAACGCCGGTGGCAATGGTAACGGGAACGCCGGCGGCAACGGCAACGGGAACGGCCACAAGTAGATCGCGCGCAGGCAACTGAGACAGCACGATGCTGATGGGGGCAGGAAAACGGATCAGAAACGCAGCCGCGAAATGGTGCTTCGAGCTTATCACACTCTTGCTCGTTGCATCTTGCGCGGCTGCCGGCCTTCTGACGCCCTGGCAGAATGAGATCGACGATCTGAGCTTTCGCGCGGCGAAGCGCGCGGCGTCCGGCGACATTGTCATCGTTCAAGTCGATCATAAGAGCCTTGCCGCGCTTGAAACCTGGCCTTGGCCGCGCGCCACGCATGCGCGGCTGATTGACCGGCTTGTGGACGCCGGGGCCGAGATCATCGCGCTCGATATCGACTTTTCCTCCACTTCGCGCGCCTCGGACGACACGCAATTGGCACAGTCGATCGAGAGAGCCGGCGGCCGCGTCGTGCTGCCGTCGTTTGTCCAGCACGAAAACCCCGGCGTCAGCGCAGAGCTGGTCGAGACAAATCCGATTCCGATTTTGCGTGACAGGGCGCTGGTCGGAAACGCCAACGTCTTTGCACCTTTGGGCGAGGCGCGTGGCGGCAGCCTTGGTTTGTTTTTGCCCGACGGCCGCTATCGCCCGACGTTTGCCGCGCTCGTTGCCCAACGCGGCCGATCAATCGTCACCGATTTTCGCACCGACTTCGCAATCGATCGCGGAACTATTCCACGACTGTCCTACGTCGACGTTCTGAACGGTTCATTCGAACCGGCATCGGTCAAGGGCAAGCGCGTGATCGTGGGCGCGACGGCGGTCGAACTCGGCGACCGAGTGCCGGTACCGCTTCACGGCGTGATCGCCGGCGTCGAGCTGCAAGCGTTGATCGCGGAGAGCATCTGGCAAGGCCGCACACTTGTCTCGCTCGGATTTGCCGGCGCGATGACAATTGTGATGCTGCTGCTGTTTGTCCTGCGGCCGACTGCATCGGCGTGGTCGTTCAATGGCTTCGGCCTGCGCTTCGGCATCTGCACGGCCGCGCTTTGTGCGGTTCCGCTGGTCGTTGCGGCTCTGTTTCCGGTTGTCATCGACTCGGCGCCCGGGTTCGCAGCTTTGACCCTTTGCCTCGCCTTTGTTTCCGGCCGCGAGTTTAGCGCGCGCGCGACGACCGTGTTGCGCGAGCGTTCATCGAGCAATATGCGCCGGGCAATGATCAACTTGATCGTCGAAGAAAGTTCCGACGGTGTCGTCGTAGCGGACGGCGCCGGCCGCGTCGAATTGTGCAATCAACGGGCCAGCACGCTGCTGAGCACAACGCGATCAGCGCTGTTGGGCCGGAATGCAAGTAGCTTTCTGCCGCGCTTCGAAGACATGCCACAAGCGTTGGGCGAAGGCGCCTTGAAGCGTCAGTGCGAGCTGACGTTCGAGGGCGAGGGCGATCCGTTTCTACTTGAGGTCAGCGCGCACCGAATGGGTATGAAAGTCATCACGACATCGGTATGGCAAGACACGCAGATCGACGTCTACACGCTGCGCGACGTGACGGCCAAGCGAAAGGCGGAAGCGGCCGAGCGGCGTGCGCAGGAAGCGCGCTTCCTTGACGAACGAGCGAAAACCAACTTCATCGCCAATATGAGCCACGAGTTGCGAACGCCGCTGAACGCCATCATCGGCTTCTCGGAGATGATGGCGGCGCAAACACTGGGCCCGATGGGAACGCCCGCTTATGTCGAGTATGCGGACGTCGTTGCCAAGAGCGGGCATCACCTGCTGGCCGCCATCAACAATGTGCTTGAGATCTCGCGCATGGACAGCGACGACGAGACTTTGCAGGTGGAGGACATTCACTTCAACGATTGCGCGCTGTCTTGCATCTCACTCATGCGCGGTACGCGCGACTTCAAAGGGCAATCGATTTCCATAGAGCCTGCGACCGGCAATGCAACCCTGCGGGCACCCGCGCGTCAGATCAAGCAAGTTCTGATCAATCTCTTGTCAAACGCGATCAAATTCTCGAGCGAAACGGGCAGCATTTCGATCAGATCTTGGGTGGCGGACGACGATTTCGGCTTTGAGGTGGCGGACGATGGCGTGGGTATCGATGCCGCCGTCATGCCGCATCTGACCGAGCTCTTCTATCAGTCCGACCAAAGCTTCACACGGAAATACGACGGCATGGGGGTCGGACTGTATCTCGTCAATTGCGCGCTGAGACGTTTGAACGGCACGCTCACCTTCGACAGCTCACCGGGCAACGGGACTCGCGTGCGCGTCATGCTGCCCGGAGCCGCGGTCAGCGCTCGCGCCGCCGAAGCAGCGTAGATTCAATACTTGACGCTGCAGCCGTAAGGGTCGGTCGCGGGTTCGACGATCTTCGTGCCCGTGGTGACGGAAGCGAAGGCTTCGCGCACATAATTAAGTGCACTAGGGAGAGTGGATGCATCGGTCGTCGGCTGATCGTCGAGCGCGCCCATGTAGCGCAGGATGCCCGTCTTATCGACGACGTACATGTGAGGCGTTGTTTGCGCTTCGTAGGCGCGGCCGACGGTCCCGGTCGGATCCAAAAGTACGGCCGAGGGACTCGCGCCGCGCGAGGCGGACAAATCGTTTGCTTCGGCGCCGCTGACATAGCCCTGCTTGCCGGGCGCGGAAGAAATGACGCTGAGCCAAACCGCGCCTTTCGAGGTCAACTCTTGTTGCAACTTCTGCATGTTTCCCGCGCCGTAATGTTTACGGACATAAGGGCAACCGTCATTCGTCCATTCGAGAATGACGGTCTTGCCCTTGAACTCGGCGAGCGAACGCAATTTGCCGTTCGAGTCGATGGCGGTTAGAACCGGCGCCGGTTTGCCAATAATGGGCTGCGCCGACGCGGCGGTCCATCCCAAACTCAATGCAACGGCAACTGCCACAAACAAACGCTTCATTTCGACGTCCCCAGCATTTCCAACATCATCGACTCGGTCAAAATTTGTGGCAAGACCTTTGGTTCGCCGCCGCCGGAGCTAAAATGAAGGTAGAGCGGTACGCCCTCGCGGCCATATTGCTTCAGCAGCGCTCCGATCTCGGCATTCCTGTTGGTCCAATCGCCGACGAGATAGGCCGTGCCAGTGGCCCTGAACGCTTCCGCCACCGCGGCAGACGACAGCGCCACCTGCTCGTTGTAGAGGCACGACACGCACCAGGCCGCCGTCAAATTGACGAATATCGGACGGCCTTCATTGCGTAACGCGGCGAGGCGCGCGGCGGAGAAAGGCTGCGAAGGCAAGGCGCCGCCATTCGTTGCTTCGGCCGTCCCGATTGTGGCCGTGCGCTGGGCAAACGGTGGAACAAGAATTCCGATAGCAGAGGCTAGTCCGAGTAGAAACAACACTGAACTTAGAAGACGGGATTTGCCTTGAGCCCTGCGTTCCTGCGCGACGCCCAATGCCCAGGCGGCAAGGCCCAGCATCACGATGCCGAGCATGACGCGGAACAATCCCTCGGGCGCCACTTGCTGGCTCAACACCCAAACCAACCAGGCGGCGGCACCGTACATCGGGAAGGCCAGAAACTGCTTGAAGCGTTCCATCCACTCGCCCGGCTTCGGCATAAGGCGGATTAATGCCGGACTGAAACTGAAGATCACCCATGGCAAGGCCAGACCGACGCCCATGGCGATGAAGACAACGATCGTAATGGCCGCGCTCTGCGCGAAGGCAAAGCCCATCGCGGCACCCATGAACGGCGCGGTGCAAGGAGCCGCCACGACCACGGCGAGGATGCCGGTGAAAAACGCGCCGATAACACCGGGCTGGTTCGCGAGCGATTGACCGGCGCCTTGAGCGCTGCCGGCGACTTGGAAGACGCCAGAAAGGTTGAATCCCACCGCGACGAGCACATAGGCGAGTGCGGCCACAATGATCGGCGACTGCAGTTGAAAGCCCCAACCTGCGTCTTCTCCCGCGGCACGAAACGCAAGCAAGGCCGCGGCCAAACCCACGAACGTCGTGACGACACCGAAGAGATAGGCGAGACCGTCCATCCACGGACGCTCGGCATGTCCGGCTTTGACCAAAGACAGCGCTTTCATCGACAGGATGGGGAAGACGCACGGCATGAGATTCAAGATCAAGCCGCCGAGCAACGCAAAGAGCAGCGCTTGCCAGAGCGGCAAATCGTTCGCCGCTGCGACCGGGGCCGGCGGAACCGTTCCGCGACGAACCGTCACTTCAAACGACTGAGGCACCTCGCCGTTGACCGGGGCTAGAACTAGGACGCCGTCGATCGTTTCGATCGACTTGCGTTTTTGGGCGTCGCGCAGTTTCCACCCCGCCGACAACGCAAATGCGAAGCCGCCCGCGCGCGGTTGCGAGACCTGCGCCGATGAGGATTTGATCAATCCTTTTTCATAAGGGAAGAATTGGGAACCAATGCCGCGTTCGATACGGCTTAGCGTCGGGAAGAAAAACAGCGTCACCCCGTTGTCGTTGGCCGCAAAGCGCGCGTCAAACGAATTGCTGTTGACAGGAACGCGCTTGGCAGCGGCGTCGAAAGCCGGGCGCCATTGTTCGTTCAACGCCGGCGCGCCATCGACGATGGGCAGTGTCAGGTCAAGGACCGCTTCTTCGGGGATACAGATTTCATTGCAGACGAGCCACGAGGCGTTACCGACAAACGTGACGTTATCGCCAGGCTTAATCCCTGCTGGGACCACAACATTCACACGCAAGAGCACTTCGTCCGAATAGCCGTAGTTCGCAAGCTGGCCGAACGGCAGACGCTCGGGATGAGGCCAGACAATGTCGCTCGCCGAAAAGCCTTGCGGCAATGTCCATGCAATTTTCGTGGGCTCGCCTGAATCGCCAGGGTTGCGCCAATAGGTATGCCAGCCTGGCGCGATACGTTGGTGCAGTCCGAGGGTGACCGTACCGCCCGCAGCAGGCACGCCTTGTGCCAGCGACAGCAAGCGTGCTTCAACGCGCGGAGTCGTTGCAACGTCCGCCGCAAAGCCCAGATGCGCAGTCGCGAGGCTTGAGAGCATGACCAACAGTGCCGGCCAAAAACGCATGAAACCCGCCGTCAATGCACCACCCCGCCGAAATCGAATCCGCGCTATATAGCCGACGACGAGGATGGCCGCGAGCACTCACAGAATTAACAACCCACCGCTCTCGCAACTGTGACCCAGGAAACCCTAAGGAGAGACTGATGCGCAACTCGAATCGGCAATGGCGGCTCAAGCAGAGGCCCGTCGGCGATATCAAGGCGGGCGACTTGGCGTTGACGGACGCTCCGAAACCGGTCCCGGGCAAAGGCGAGATGCTGGTGCGCAATATCTATCTCTCGCTTGATCCGACAAACCGCATCTGGATGAGCGATATGGAGCAATATATGCCGCCGGTGGCGATCGGCGACGTGATGCGCGGGGGCACGCTGGGCGTGGTCGAACAGTCCAATGCCGACGGGTTTGCGGCCGGCGACATCGTGATGCCCGGCATGGGCGGGTGGCAGGACTATTCGATCGGGTCGGCGAGCGGACCGTTTCCAACGCAAAAGCTGCCGAAGATTCTCGGCGTGCCGCTATCGACGTTTATGAGTGCGTTGGGTTTTACCGGCGCAACGGCCTATTTCGGACTGCTCGATTTGGGCAAACCGCAGCCCGGCGAAACAGTCGTCGTGTCGGCGGCGGCGGGAGCGGTCGGGCAGATCGTGGGGCAGATCGCGAAGATCAAAGGCTGTCGCGTCGTGGGGCTTGCGGGCTCGGACGAGAAGTGCCGCTATGTGGTGAAAGACTTGGGCTTCGATGCCTGCATCAATTACAAAAAAGAGAACGTCGCGCAGGCATTGAAGCGCGAGTGCCCGAAGGGCATCGACGTCGATTTCGAGAATGCGGGCGGCGAGATTCTGGATGCGGTGCTGGCCAACATCAATCTGAAGGCGCGCATCGTGCTGTGCGGGCTGATCTCGCAATACAATGCGCAGGGACCGGTGCCTGGCCCTTACAATTTTACCAATATTCTGATGAAGCGGGCGCGCGTCGAAGGTTTCATCATCATCGACTACATGCCGCGCTTCGGCGAGTTCGCGATGCAAATGGCGCAATGGCTGATGGAGGGCAAGGTCAAGGACCGCGTCGATATCGCCGATGGGCTTGAGAACGCCGTTACGACATTGGGCCGGTTGTTCACCGGCGGGAATACGGGCAAGCTTTTGGTGCGGGTCAGTGCGGAGCCGTGAGTAAATCGGTTTCCGATCGCGAACCGGCATCGGCTGTCGGAGCACCGCGGGAGTTGATTTGAATGTCCAAGCGCGCGTGGAGCATTTTCTTCAAGGCGGCGGCTGCGTTCAATTTTGCGGCCGGTTTGCCGCTGTTGACGGCGCCCGCTTCTATTCTGATCTCGGTCGGATTGCCCGTGCCCGAAGATCTGCTCTTTCACAGGTTCACCGGTCTTTTGGTGGTGTGCTTCGGATTGGCTTACGCATTGGCGTCGCGCGACCTTGAGCGCAACCGTGCAATCGTTTGGACGGGTGTCATCGGCAAATCGGGTGTCGTGCTGTTGCTCGCGCAGGCTTGGTGGCAGGGTGCGGTGCCGTTCGCCGCATTCGCAGCGACGTTGGGAGATCTTGCATTCGTCGCCGGGTTTCTTCTGTTTCTGTTCGGTCGGAAGAGCACATCATGAACGAGATGACGATCAGCGTTGAGGATCCGCCGACGAAGGCGACGCTCGATATTCTCGACCGGGGGCTTGATCTCTACAACGCGCAATTCTCGCCCGAGCATTACGAGGAGTTCGCCACGGTTCTAAAGTCGCCGTCGGGCGAGGTGAAGGGCGGCATTTCGGCGATCGCATGGGCAGGCATGCTGTTTATCAAGTGGCTTTGGATCGACGATGAGCACCGCCGCTTTGGTCACGGGCGCTCGTTGATGGCAGCCGCGGAGGACGAAGGCCGGCGGCGTGGCTGCACCGCCGCCTGGCTCGACACCTTCGAGTTTCAGGCGCGACCGTTCTACGAAAAGCTCGGCTACGAACTATTCGGCACGCTCGATTTTCCAGCGGGCTTCAAGCGGTATTTCATGAAGAAGGCGCTGTGAGCGTGCTTTAAGGCTGTGGGCCGTCGTAGCCTTAGACGATCAGAGAGCCACCCTCGGAAAACGGCGTGCGATGTGGACTCGCTGCCTGGAATTCAGGCGAGTACGACCGCGCTTGTCATTTACCTGCGACCGGACGGATCATGAATAAACGGCGCGCCATATCCAATCCGCCCTCGGCTTGGTGTTGCCAGCTTTCTTCGTGTTCGGGTCCAACTTGCCCGCGGGGAAGTTCGACAAAGCCCAGCGACGCGTAATACGGAGCGTTCCACGGGATGTCGCGAAATGTGGCGAGAGACAACGCCGTATGTTTCCCGCGCACGTCCGCCGCCAGCATGTCGATCATGCGCGCCGCTAAGCGGTTGCCCGCGTGATCGGGATGGACCGACACTTCTTCAATGTAAGCCTTGCCGTCCTTCGGCGACCAAAAGAGGAATCCCGCAATCGTTTGACCCGCCATTAGGGCAACGTAGAGGCGCCCTTGTGCGGCGCGGTCTTCCAAAATCGAGCCCGAAGTCGGATCACTGCCGGCGACGTCGCTCATGCCGACGGCGGCGAACCGTGTCCCGGCGGCGCGTTCGATGCCTTGCAATTGCGCGGATTGTGGCTGGGTGCCGCACTCGATGCTGTAGCGCGTCACTTGTGCGGCCGGGTGACCATGCGGCGGATCCACCAATCGCCGTTTTCCGCCCGTACCCACGTCGCTTCGAAACTGCCGTTGGCATTAAGGGCGTTGCCGTTGGGCAGCTGGACAGTCTGTTTGAACTCTCCGGTATGAACGACCGCCGGGCCATTGTAGGAGAACGTGGCTGTCGTCATTTCGTTTGAGAGAACGCGCACGCCTCCCGTTTCAGCAAGCGCGGCGCGGATTGCGTCGCGCCCGCGCAAGGGACCGCTTTGGCGTTCCCAGACGCCATCCGGAGCATACATGTCAGCCACCGCCGAGGCATCCATCGCCATGATCCTGCCGCTGTAGCGTTGCAGTGCCGATTCGATTTGCTGCTCAGTCGTGGGTCCGGCGACAGTAGAGGCCGATGCCTTGTGTTTTCCAAACTGCTGGATGCAGCCGCCTAGCGACAGCAGTGCGACCAGAAGAAGCGAGCGGGCAATCAGTTGCATCAGTGGACGACCTCGAACAAACCGGCCGCGCCCATGCCGCCGCCGATGCACATGGTGATGACGACGTGCTTGGCCTTGCGGCGACGGCCTTCGATCAAGGCGTGGCCGACGAGACGCGCGCCGGTCATGCCGAAGGGGTGACCGATTGAAATCGAGCCGCCGTTGACGTTCAGCTTGTCGTGCGGGATGTCGAGGCGATCGGCGCAATAGAGGACTTGGCTGGCGAAGGCCTCGTTCAATTCCCAGAGATCGATGTCGTTGACCCTTAGGCCGTGACGCTGGAGCAGGCGCGGCACGGCAAAGACCGGGCCGATGCCCATCTCGTCGGGCTCGCAACCGGCAACAGCAAAGCCCTTGAAGATGCCGAGCGGTTTCAAATTGCGCTTGGCCGCTTCCTTGCCTTCCATCACCACGGCGGCGGACGCGCCGTCCGAGAGTTGGCTGGCGTTGCCCGCTGTGACGAATTTGTCGCCGCCTCTCACAGCCTTCAATGAGGCAAGCGCTTCGTAGGTCGTGTCGGGGCGGTTGCACTCGTCCTTCGTCACCGTGTACGGAACGTTTTTCGATTCGCCAGTTTCCTTGTTGACGATCGTCATCACGGTTTCCATCGGTACGATCTCGTCGTCGAACTTACCCGCCTGTTGGGCGGCGGCCGTGCGGCGCTGACTTTCAAGCGAAAACTTGTCTTGTCTTTCGCGGCTGATGCTGTAGCGCGCGGCGACGATGTCGGCGGTGTCGATCATCGGCATCCAAAGTGCGGGATAAGTTTGCATCAGCTTTTCTTCGGTGATGCGATTGACGTTGAGCGTCCCTTGAACGAGCGAAATCGACTCAACACCGGCACCGATGGCGACCGGCACACCTTCGTTCAACACTCGTCCGGCGGCGACCGCGATCGCCTGCAGGCCCGACGAACAGAAGCGATTGATGGTGGTCCCCGATGTCGTCACGGGGCATCCGGCCCAAATCGCAGCGAGGCGTCCGATGTTTTGTCCGGTTGCGCCTTCGGGAAGGCCGCAGCCCATGATGACGTCTTCGATTTCCTTGGGTTCGATCTTGGCGCGTTCGATCGCGTGCTTGACGGCATGACCCGACATCGCCGCGCCGTGGGTGTTGTTGAACCCGCCGCGATAAGACTTCGCCAGTCCCGTGCGCGCCGTCGAAACGATCACCGCTTCCCGCATGTCAAATCTCCCAGAGCCGCTTTGCAAATTTCGATCGGCGGCACGTTATCGCTTTCGCGCCGGGCTTGGCGAGGGGGTTGTTTTCGCTTGACGGCACTTGCCTCTTTCCATCGAGGCGCGCGAGACTGAGCCCCGCCCACAACCAGAGGCTCGCGCGATGAGCACCACGATCACGGCGTTGCGGACGCCGGACGAGCGGTTTGCAAACCTGCCCGGCTATGCCTTCGAGCCAAATTATTTCAGCGATCTCGAGGGTTATGAGGGACTTCGCGCGCACTATTTGGATGTGCGCCCCAAGCGAGCGGCGGCTTCACCGCAGACCTATCTTTGCCTGCATGGCGAGCCGACATGGGCTTATCTCTATCGCAAGATGATCCCTGTATTCGTGGGGGCGGGACATCGCGTGGTGGCGCCGGACTTCTTCGGCTTCGGGCGATCCGACAAGCCCGTCGACGACGCCGTCTATACGTTCAATTTCCATCGCAACATGTTGCTGCAGTTCATCGAGCGGCTGGATCTGCAGAGTATCACCTTAGTCGTGCAAGACTGGGGCGGCTTGCTGGGCCTCACATTGCCGCTGGAGATGCCCGAACGGTTCAAACGGCTCTTGGTGATGAACACGACGCTCGCGGTCGGCAAAAGTCCGGGTGCGGGTTTCGACGGTTGGAAGGCGTATGTGAAGGCCAATCCGGACTTGAACGTCGCGGCGTTGATGAAACGCGGGACACCTGTCTTGAGCGATGCCGAAGCCGCCGCCTACGGCGCGCCCTTTCCGGATGCGACGTACAAAGCCGGCGTCCGGCGCTTTCCGGAGATGGTAATGGTGGCGCCCAGCATGGAAGGTGTGGATATCTCGAACCGCGCGGCCACGTGGTGGGCCCATGTTTGGAGCGGTCAAAGTTTCATGGCGGTGGGAATGAAGGATCCGGTTCTCGGGCCCGCGGTGATGGAGCCATTGCGGCAGCAGATTCGCGGATGCCCAGCGCCACTTGAGATCGCCGACGGCGGGCACTTTGTCCAAGAATGGGGTGAGCAGATCGCGCGCGCGGCGGTCGAGGCGTTCGGTTAATTGTCGGCCCGCGTGTGGCTGCGGCGCAAGCACGCGGAGCGGACGCCGAGGAAGTTCTTTCCTTCTGTAAGAAATCCGGCCCGAGATTGTCTACCTAATATATGACCAGGGATCAGAACGCCCGCTATGCGGAGGTTGCCGCGCAATGGGGCGCAGCACTGCAGCGAATTGCGCGCGCCCATGAGGCGGACCCGGAGCGCCGACGCGATCTGCTGCAGGACATGCATGTCACGTTGTGGAAAAGCCTGCGCGGGTATGACGGCCGCTGTTCGATGCGCACCTGGGTCTATCGGGTCGCAAGCAATGTCGCGGCCACGTACGTCAACAAGGAGCGACGCGATCGCATGGAGTTGGTGACCCTCGAAACGATCGAGCATGTTCCGGCGGATTGCGACGCCAACGCGCGGCTCGAGAAAGATGACGCGCTCGCGCGGCTGCACGCGCTCGTTCAACGCCTCAAAGCGCCGGATCGGCAGGTGATGACGTTGTACCTCGAAGGCTTGAGCGCCGAGGACATCGCAGAAGTCACGACATTGTCGCCCGGTGCCATCGCCACCCGAATTTCCCGCCTCAAGAGCCTGCTCGCACGCCTTTTTCGCGAGACCGCCCATGTCTGAACGCGATCCCATTCAAAGACTTTGGGTCAACCAACAATGCGAGAGCTTCACCATGAGCATCGACGAGATTCGAGCCCGTGCGTCAGAGCTGCAGTCGATCGTGCGCCGGCGCAACTTCGTCGAATATGCGGTTGGCGGCGTGTTGATCGTGATTTTCGGTGCGGTGGCCTTTGTCGCCTCTACTCCGCTTGCCAAACTCGGCTGCGCCCTCATCGCCGTCGGCGTGGCGGTCGTCATGTGGCGGCTGCATGCGCAGGCCGGTGCGGCAAGCGAGGATGAAATGTCGATAGCCAACGGCTGGGCTCAGTTCTACCGGCAGGAACTCGTTCGCCAGCGCGACGCGCTTAAGGGGGTCTGGCTTTGGTATCTTGGACCGCTGATCCCCGGCATGACGTTGTATTGGTTCTCGATTGGCGTGAAATCGGCCGAAAGCGATTCATTCTTGTGGGGTTGGGCTACGACTGTTTTCGGTTTCGCTGCGACGGCTTGCGTTTTCGCGGCGGTCGCTTCGGCAAACAAACGCGCGGCGGCAGCCTTGCAGGCGGAGATCGATATGCTCGATCAGGCTTGCCGTTCTTGATGAGGGGATGAGGACGATGTTAACACGCAGACCTTTCTTGGCGATGGGCGCGGCGCTCGCTTTTGGGGCAGCGGCGGATCAGGGAGCGACGATGACGGGTTTTCTCGGCGCGTGGTTCGGGGCGCTCGATCTCGGATCGCGGCGGTTGCGTTTGCGGCTCGTCGTGAGCGAAGGGCCACGCTCGATGCTCTACAGCATCGATCAAGGCAACTCTGCGATCCCCGCGACGCAGACCAGGATCGACGGTGACGAGATCTTCATCTCCTGGCCGAGCATTAGTGCGAGCTATGCGGGGCGACTGACGGGCGCTGTGATTGTTGGGCAGTTCACGCAAGGCGGGGCACTGCCGCTGACGTTCACGCGAACACCGGACGCACAATCTCCGGCGCGGCCAGAGCCATTGACGCAAGCGCTGTTCGCGAAACTGCGGGCGGATGTGGGCGCACCCGCGTTGGCGGCCGCGGCCTCTAAACGCCACGGACGGCGCGTCGCCTTCGTCGATGGCGTGCGCGCAGTGGGCAAACCGCAGGCGGCAACGACGCGCGACAAATGGCACATCGGCTCGTGCGGGAAGTCGATTACGGCGACGCTGGTCGCCCGCGCCGTCGAGGCGGGGCTCATCGGTTGGAACGATACGGTTGGGCAAGCGCTCGGCGCGCTCGTGCCCGGGATGCGAGCGGAGTATCGCGACGTCACCTATCGTCACCTGTTGAGCAACCAATCAGGTCTTGCGGAGAACATCGATCTGGCGGAACTCGTCAAGTTCCCACGGATCAGTGCCGATGCGCGCGGCGACCGCATCGCTTACGCGCGCACGGTGCTCGCGCATGCGCCGGTGGGACCGAAGGAGGCGCATTTCGAGTACTCGAATTCGGGCTATGTCGTCGCAGGCGCGATGCTCGAAGCGCGACTCGGGGCGCCGTGGGAGAAACTCATTCAAGACCACGTTTTCACGCCGTTGAAGATGTCGAGCGCCGGCTTCGGCGGCCCGGGCACGCCTGGCGCATACGACCATCCCGTCGGACATGCGGCGGGCGTTTCCGGCGCGCTCGAGCCCTACCCGCCCGGCGCGCCCGTGAACGACAATCCGGCCGTCCTGGGGCCGGCGGGCCGCGTGCATGTCGCGTTCGACGACCTGCTCAAATATCTGGGCGAACATTGCGCGCGGTCGGCGTTCTTGCGCGATGCGAGTTGGCAGATGCTGCATACGCCGCCGTTCGGCGGAACCTACGCGATGGGGTGGGAGCGGCGCGGCGACGTCATTTGGCACAACGGATCGAACACGCTGTGGTACTGCGAGATGCAGGCCGATTTCGCGCGGGGCATCGTGTCGGCAGCGGCGGCGAACGACGGGCGGGTCGATGTCGTGACCGTTGCCGTCGGGCAGGCGCTGGCGGGTATCGCCGAAGCCGTCGCCTGACCGCTCACTCTGCGGCGTGGCCGCGGATCGTGTTTGGTCCACCAGCCGTTCGGTTAGGCGGGCAATGGGCCGCGGTTTGAACCGAGAATGGCCAGACCGTTGGCTTCGATCAGCTGCGAGGCGTGCGCGTAACCGGCTTCGACGGCTTGATCGAACGATTTCCACGAGCGCAGGCCGATGCCCGGCATTGGCGGGTCGAACAAGATATCCGTCTGCTCGCGTGCCTGACGGCGCTGGGTTTCGTTGCCGACCGTGCCCGAGCGCATCAGGATCGAGACGATCGAGGGCGCGCCGCGACGTTGCTGGCGGAATAGGGCGAGCCAGGGTTGTTCGCTGAAATTCTCGGCTTCGACGACCAGATTTTCGTTTCCGGCAACGTCGACACCGATCACCGGACCTTGCGCGTAGGTCGCCATCACGTCGACCGGGAAGTTGTTCATGAGCCCACCGTCGACGAGCATGTTTTTCTCGTGAATGACCGGCGGCAGAAGACCCGGGATCGCAACCGTCGCCCTCAGCGCGCGCCACAGCACCCCCTCATTGTGGACATTCTCGCGGCCCAGCGTGAGATTCGAGGAGACGCAGAAATAGGTGCGGTGCAAGTCTTCGATGCACGTGTCGCCGAAATTTTCATGCAGCAGTTTGGAGACTTTCGTCCCGCGCAGCACAGCGACAAGCGGGAGCGTAAAATCGGAAAGCGGATTCGATTGCACGAACACCCGCCGCATGCGGCGCGACAATTCCTGATGATCCCATCCCATCGCGACGCCGGCCGCGACGATGGCGCCCATGCTGGCGCCGCCGATGATGTCGAAGGGAACGTCCGCCGCGCGCAGCGCTTTTATGACGCCGATATGCGCAAAACCTCGAGCACCACCGCCCGCGAGCACGAGGCCGACGGCGCGTCCCGCCAACATGCGCGCGAACCGGGCAACGTCGCTGCCGTCGTTCTCGCGCACATAGTGATGCAAACCATAAGGGCCGTTCAGACCGCCTGGCATGGTGGAAATCCCAGGAGCGTTTACGCTCTTGAGCAGCAGAAGTTCGGGGAGTTGGCGCTTGAGAGGGCCGTTCGATTCCTGCGCGCGCCAATGCGACGGCAGCGCTTCTCCGGCACGGGCGACCAAGAAAACACGATCGGCCTGCCGCAAGCTAAGTTGCGTCCAGCGGCTTTCGGTTGCCTCGCCGAGATAGAGCACGATGTCGTGGTCGCGCTCAAAGCGCGCGTACCAGTCGCCTTCGTTGCGTTCGGCTCCGGCTGCCAGAACGCCGGCTTTGACGCCCATGTCGCCGAAGGCGCGCTTGAGATTGGCGCCCAGCGTTTGGCAATCAATGCCCGGATGCAGCGGCACGAGCGCGATGGTGCGGGCGTGCTGTACCTTCGTCGAGCGGCGCGTTGTTTGGCGCAAGCGGCGCACAAGCAAGCGCATCAGATTCAGTGACAGGCGCGGATGGCGGGCGATGAGGGCTTCGAACTGGGGCTTGCCGATGCGCAACAATTCGCTGTCGCGCAAAGCGACGAGCTTGGCTGCGTGCGCGTCGCCCGCAATCACCGACATTTCGCCGACGGTTTCGCCGGCCGGAACGTTTGCGACGAAGTGGTCGTTGCCGTCTTCGTCGTTTGTGAACACGCCGAGCGAGCCTGCGACCACGATAAACACGGCCTGATCGTTGTCGCCTTCGCGCGTCAGAACCGTGCCGCCGGGCAATGAGAACCACTGCGCATGAGTTAGAAGTGCGTTCAGCGCCCGATCGCCGATTTGGTGCGTTATGGGGAACGAGGCGAGGCGTTCGCGCAGTTCGTGGGGATAATAGCTCAGTGCGTCGCCGCCGGTGCGCAGCATCGTGTTTACCAAGCGTACGCCTTGAGCGGCCGCCGATGCGGGCTTGGGCATCCAGCGTTTGAAAACGTCGAGGCGGTTGTCGCTCATCGCCTCACCATGCGGTCCAGCCGCCATCGACGCTCAAGCAGGCGCCGGTGACATAAGTCGATGCATCCGAGGCAAGGAACACCGCCGAGCCCGCGATTTCATTGGGCGTGCCGACGCGGCCCAACGGTGATTTGGCGGCGAGGCGCGCGGTGAATTCCGGGTGTTCGTGTTGAAACTCGTCGCGCGGAAACGGCCCCGGCGCGATGGCATTGACTCGAATGCGCTTTGGTCCCCAGTGACAAGCCATGTAGCGCGTGAGCTGAAGCAACGCGGCTTTCGCCGGCCCGTAGGCAGGCGGGCTGTTCAGACCGGTCGCGCCATAGATCGAAGGATCGGGGCTGACGAGGCCGTACATCGAGGCGATGTTGATGACCGACGCGTGACCGGCGGCATCGACGGCCTTAAGCAAAGCCGGTTCGGCCGCACGCATGGCACCGAAGGCCGCGCGCACGCCACTGTCGTAGGCGAGTGCGAACTGTTCAGGCGACGAGGTTTCCACCGTGCCCGTCTCGACGGTGATGGCGTTGTTCACGAGTACGTCGAGGCGCGGCAATTGAGCGAGGCAGCGGCCGAAGGCTGCTTCGTCGCGCACGTCGAAGGCGCAAATTGCGATTGCGTCGGCGTCGTGGCCTTCATGGCGCAGATTTGCGCGCAAGGTATCGAGCCGAGCAGCTTGGCGGCCGTTGAGGATTACGCGGGCGCCTGCGGCGAGGAAACTTCGCACCATGGCTTGCCCGAGATGGCCGGCAGCGCCCGACACGAACACCGTGCGGCCGTCGAGGCGAAACATCCGCTCGTAGATTATGGCGGGTGCCGCAGTCACTATGCGGCCTTGGCCCAGAGGGTCGGGTTGAGCAACGTCTCGGGCGCGCGCGGTAGCGCAATGTCGACGTGGTCGATTTCGGCTTGCGTGAGCGGCGGACGTTTGAAAAGCGCAACATTCAGCGCCAACTGAAGCAGGTTTTCCATGCCAACGACCACACCGTCGATCCAATCGTGCCCACGAACATAGGCCAGGCACAGGTCGGTGACGCTGTCGCGGTCGAGATCGCGGGAGATGCGGGTCAGCCGCGCGGTCAAGTCCGTTGGATCGGTGCCTTCGATTTCCGGCCAGTGCGCCTCCGGGCCGGCGGCGAGCAGACCTTGCAGCAGAGCGCTGCGGGCGTGGATCGTTATGTTCGGGCGTTTGGCAAGCGCTTCGATGACACCGCTTTCGCGCCAGCGCCAGTCGAGCGCGTTGAACGGCAGCTGGATATGGCGGATGTCGCGATCGGCGATCGCTTCGAGCGCTTCATCCGGGGAATAGACGGAGACGCCGAGGTCGTAGATTGCGCCTTCGTCGCGGAGGGCTTTGACCGCATGCCAAATTGCGCCATCGAGCGCGGTGAGATGGGCCGCGCGATGCAGCATCAAGACTTCGAGGCGATCGACCTTAAGCCGCGAGCACGAGCGGCGGATGCCGTCGCGAACGGCCTGTCTGATGTCGCCTGGCGTTGCGGCTTCGTCGATCTCGTCGAGCGGCGAGAGTTTTGTCGCCACGCGCACACGCAACGAACCAGGAAATGCCGCACCGATACGTAGTTCCGAAGAACCGTAGGCGGCGGCGGTGTCGATCCAGCGGATACCCGCGTTGACGGCGGCACGGAGGATCAGCTTCGCTTCGTCTTCGCTCGGTTGGCCGGTGCGGTTGGCGGCGCCATAGGCGAAGCCCAGCTGCGCTGTCCCCAGAACCAGTTCTGCCGATGTTTTTGTCTCGCCCATCCGCGGAGCATCGCAGATAGAAGTTGCCAATCCTTAACCATGGGGGCGAAAGGTTTTGGTAGGGACTAGGTTTTAGGCCAGATCTTCCAGATTGCGGTGGCTGTGAAGACGATCTTGTCGCCGACGCGGAAATCGGCGCGCATGAAGACGATCTCGCGGGTCTTGCGCACCACTTCCGGCGCGCATCTGACAAGATCGCCAGTTTGGGCCGCGGACAAGAAACTACTCTGCTGACTTACGGTCACACAGGGGGCGCGGCCGGTGGCGTTCCAGAGGGCGTAACCCAAGGCCGCGTCGGCGAAGGTCAGAAGGGCTCCACCATGCGCCACGCCCTGAGCGTTGGTATGGCGGTCGTCGATGTAGAACGCATATTCATGAAGGCCGTCGAGCTTGCGCTCGAAATAAGGTCCGAGGAAAGCCTCGAACGGATCGAACTGTTCGGCCGGTTGCCAGCCCTCTGGGGCCGTCACGATGCGGGCCGGCGCGAGCGGGGTCGAATTGTAGCCGGACATTTTTATTGCGGCCCGAGGATTTTCCAGAGGCCCGTCGCGGTCATGATCGGGCGGCCTTCGACCGCGAGTTCGCAGCCGATGAAGACGATCGAGCGCGTCTTGCGCGTGATCGCGGCGGTGCCACGGACGCGTTCGCCGAGCTTCGAGGGGCCGATGAAATCGCAGTTGAGCGAGATCGTCAGTGCCTTTTGGCCTTCGAGCGCGTCGCGCACGGTGCGGCCCATGACGATGTCGGCGAGCGCCATCATCATGCCGCCATGCAGCGCGCCGCCGCCGTTCAGATGCTCGGCGCGGATGTCGAAGAGGAATTCCGACTTGTCGGGCGATTGCCAGACGGGTCCGACGTATTTGTTGAAGCCCGTGTCGCCGAACACGGCGGAATAGCCCGCGGGCGCGGGTGCTGTCGTTGTTGTCATTGCGTCGGCTTACATCATTTTCCGCAGCGGCAGCAGATCGGCGTAAACGGGAGTTCGTTTCTCCTGCTTGGCCTTGAAGCTCTCCATCATGTCGGCGGAGGGATTGTACATGCCGGCTTGCCAGGTTGCGATGTAGTCGAGGCCGTCGTCGATCGAGTGATCGCGGGCGTAGTTGATCATGACTTTCGAGCCGTGCACGGCGAGCGGCGATTTCGAGGCGATTTCGCGCGCCAGTTCCATCACGTGGTCGAGCATCTGTTCCTGGCTGTCGAAAAGCTCGTTGACGAAACCGAGGTCGAAGGCCTTTTTCGCCATCAGGCGGCGGCCGGAATATGCGAGCTCGCGCACCATGCCCTGCGGCAGCAGATGGCAGAGGCGCGGGAAGGTGCCGACGTCGGCGGTCATCGCGAGATTGATCTCCTGAATGACGAAGAAAGCGTCCTTCGTGGCGTAACGCATGTCGGCGCAGGTCGAGAGGTCAACGGCGCCGCCGATGCAGCCGCCTTGGACCGCGAGCAGCACCGGCATGCGCGCTTCGTCGAGGCAGCCGAACGTGTTCTGCAGGCGGCGGACCTCGTTGCGCAGGTTCGAACGGACGCGGCCGGTTTCGGCGTGCGATGCGCCCTCCCCCGCCGCGCCTTGTCCGCCCGTGAAGACCGACAGATCCATGCCGGCCGAGAAATGCTTGCCGGTGGAGGAGATGACGATGGCGCGGGCCGCGGCCTCGTCGTTGATTTGGGTCACGATCGCCGGCAGTTCGTTCCAGAAGGCGCGCGTCATTGTGTTGAAGGCTTCGGGGCGCTTTAGCTGGATATGCGCGACCTTGTCTTTGGTCTCGACGTTGAAGCAGGAGTAGGTCATGGGCTTCGTCCTTGGATTGCGAAATGAATGGCGATGGGCCGTTCTTAGCATGTGAGGGCGGCGGACCAAATGTCCGGCTTTGCACCTTGCTGGACAGGGTGGGGTCTATTTCCTATAACCCCGGGCCTTCAAGGCTTTGGCCGTTCGGTCTGGCCTTGCGCTTGGTTAGCCTGGGTAGCTCAGTTGGTAGAGCAGCGGACTGAAAATCCGCGTGTCGCTGGTTCGATTCCGGCCCCAGGCACCAGCCATCGCCTTCGGCTTCGGGTGGCTTACGCCACTTGGCGTAAGTCGCGCGAAGACGATCTTAGGCGAAGGAGTGTCGCCCGAAGCCCACTTGGGCGAAGGGGGACGGAGCCGCGATGCGGCGATGTCCCATTGTGCTTCCCAATGATTCCCATTTCGCCTTCCGCCGTGGGTCTTGCGTCTCGAAGGCCTCGGCCCCGGCAGAGACACGCGCAAGTCGGCACAACCTTGAGATGCCGTAGAAATGCGAATCTAATCCGTGCCATCTCGTCGAACTCGCGGTGCAGGCCGAGCCCGAGAACAAACACGCACACGCCGTGCGCGCGCAGGTGTTCCAGGCGCAGCGCGAGGGGGAAACCTTGCTGATGGCGAAGGGCATCTTCGGCCAGGCGGCGAACGAATAGAGGGAGAAGGCGAGTGGATGAGGGGACGTAAGGAAGGGCGACGTTCCAGCTCAGTCAAGCGCGCTCTAGGCGATCCAGCCCCTACGCTCGGCTTGCTTAGAATACCAAATCAAGAACGACGCCACGATCAGCGGCATCAGCACGATCAGCAAGATGTCGACGGGACTGAAGCCGTCTGTCGAAGCGGCGATGCGAAGGGTATGGATCAGTTGCGCGATCACGCCCAGTAGCGAGGCGATAAACAGATAGTACGCAACCGACTTTCCGAGCAGTAGCAGCAGGCAGCCGACCGCGCCGCCGAAAACGGCTATCGCAAAACCTATGGTGGCCCATACCGGTCGGCCTTCGACGATGGCGCGATGGGATGCGGGCATTGCAGCAAGCACGTCTGCGTTCACCTGCATGACGAAATTTATGCCGCCCAAAGCATTCCAGATCAGCGCGACACTGCCGATTGCCCAGAAACTCCAGTGAACACCACCAAGTTTTTCGTTGCTCATCATACCCTCCTCAGTGTTGAGCTTTGCCTCGGCGCAGATCGAATAGCTTCGGCAGAGTGCGCGCAATTTGTATCGAGCCTTCAACGCGCGCCAGTTGTTGCGACACCGCGTCGTCGACGGAAACGTCCATCGCGATCATGCGCAATAGCGTGTCGAACGTTGTATCGAGAGCGGCGGCGCCGGGGCCGTCACTCTTGGAAATGGATGTTCCGCTGGCGCCGCCGGTGACGAGAAAGCTCGCCGATTTGGTCTTGTGCCGCACGCGCAGCAGAATTTTTCGCGCCGGCGTCGCCGTCCGGCGCGCAATGGCGTCGAGGCCAAGTAGCACCCAGTCCGGGTCGAACTCATCGTCCTGCCGCATGGGGAACAGGAAGTTTCCGCCCCATCGGATGAGTTCGTGGATCGCCGGTTTGAGTGCGAGTCCAACAGGCGTCAGCTCGTACATCCGCACATTGATGGGCGGCGGCAAGATCGAGCGTTGCACAACGCCATGCTCCACGAGCGCGTTGAGGCGGCTTGTCAGAACGGTGGGGCTCAACGGGGCCAGTCGCTCGGCGAGATCGCCGAAGCGCTTTTGGCCGATGAGCAGCTCGCGCACGATCAGAAGCGTCCAGCGTTCGCCGAGTATTTCCGCCGCGCGCGCAAGGGCGCAGAATTGTGGATAGTGGGTTCCGCTCATGCGTGCTTCGTGTCAGACACAGCCTCCGGCCGTCAATCAGCCCGCTGGCGGGCGTGCGGCGAAGGCGGGAATGCCTGGCGTAACCGGGTCCCAAGCGGGCGCCCGCGAGGCGTAGACGGCAAATTGTGGTGCAAAAAGCGCCGGATCATCGAGTGTCGAAGCGCGCAAGAAGATCATGCCCGGCATCGCCGAATTCCGTGCGTAAACACCCGAACCGCAATTGGGGCAAAAGGCACGCGAAACATCCGAACCGCTGTCAGCCTTTGAGTGATATTCTTTAGTCTCACCGTGAAGGCGGACCTCGGCATCGGGAAATCCCATCATTGCCGCGTGGCCCGCCGCACTGACCTTTCTGCAATCCGTGCAATAGCATTTGACCTGAAAGCGTGGCGCCGCGTCGCTTTGGTAGCGAACGGAACCGCAAAGGCATTGGCCGGATATTTTCATCTTGCTCCTCCCTTTTATGCCGCCGACATCGGCGTGTTACATCTCCATGACTTGGGCGACTTCGATCGTTCCCAATTCCAGATGAGGGCAGCGTTGCGCGACTGCCAGCGCGGCATCCATGCTGTCGGCCCCGACGATGGCGATGCCAGAGATCGGATTGGATCCGCCGTGATCGGTCACGCCGTTGCCGCCGACGGTCTTCGATTTGCCGACGGGCATGACGGGATTGACGAGAGCGGCGCCGAGACTCTCGACCCACGCCCGCCAGCGCGCCATGTATTGCGTTGGGTTTTCCGGCCGTTTCGACCCGTGATAAGCGAATACAAAATTGGGCATGACGGCACGCTCCTGACCTTTACTACTAAAAACATAGTGTCATGTACGTAAAACAGAGTCAACGGCCGGTTAGCCTGCGCCGTGAAATTGTCGGCGCTGCAGAGTGTTTTGCGTACGGCAGCTTTCATGTGCAAATCATATCTCGCTCTCGACCGGGACTTTACCTCGGATCGCGAGCACACCCACGCCGATGAAGGCGATGGTGGCACCCAGCAGAAGGCGCGTCGTCAGGGGTTCACCGAGGACCCAGACGCCGAAAACGACGCCGAGGATCGGCGAGAGCAGCGAGAGCGGCGCGATGAGGGAGACTTCGTAGCGTTGCAGCAGATAGTAATAGCCGTTGTGGCCGATGAGGCTGGCGCCGAAGGCGGTGAAGAGGAGCGCGCCCCAGCCGATGGCGTTCGTGTTCGCCACCGCGTCGAGTTGACCGGTTTCGAAGATGAAGCTCGCGAACAGCAATAGCGGCGCGGTGGTCGCGGCAGTCCAGGATTGCAGTTGGAACATGCCGACGCCGGTCAGGCGGCGCATATAGATCGCGGCGATAGCGCCGGACAACGCAGCGGCGGCAGAAAATAATACACCGGTCATCGAGTCGAAAACGTGGGGATCGACGCTGATCACCATGACGCCCAAGAATGTCAGCGCGATGCCGAACCAGCGGCGCCATCTGACGACTTCGCCGAGGAAGACGACCGAGAGAATGGTGGCGAACGGCACATTGAGTTGGACCACGACGGCCACCACCGAGGCCGCGGTCAGCGCCACGCCGATAAACATCAAGCCGAAATGGATGGCGCCGTTGAACATGGCGATGGCCAGCACGTCGCGCATGCGGCCGGGCGCGATTTTGAGGAACGGCGCCAGCACGATCATGAGAATCAGAAAGCGCAGGCCCACGAACAGCAGCGGCGGCATTTGCCCGACACCGACTTTCGCCGCGACGAAGTTGAAGCCCCAGATCGTGCAGATCAGGAGCATGAGCAGGAGATGTTGGGGCGCCATGGCGCTAAGGTCGAGAGCCCGATGTGGAAATAGCGAATGGCGCGAAGAGAGCTTATCGCGGCGGTTTGCGCCAGGCTTGGATTTGCAAGGCAGCCATGCGCGGGCCACAATGACGCTGCCGCGACGGCGTTTGTCGTGCTAAACAGCGGCGAATCCCACAAGATCGCGAGAGCCCCCATGTCGAAGACCGCACTGATCCGCATCCGCTTTAGCGACGGCACACAGATGGAGCTGCCCGAAAACGAGAGCGTTCAAGTGATCATCGACGGGCCGGGCGACAAGCCGAAAGAAGGGTGGGCACGGCTGAACGGCGATAAGACGCCGGCCGTGTACGGCAAGGCGAACAAATTGCGCGCGGCGGCGCTGGCGCAGGGGCAGCAGATGATGACGTTTCGCGGCGTGCTGCTGATCGAGGGCGCGCGGCGGGTGTAACGCGCGGCGCTTTTCTTCATCGTCGCGGCGCGATTGCAGGCCACAATGTGTTCAGCGCGAGCCCCGTCATCACGAGCGCTGCAGCGCCTAGTTTCCAAGGCTCGAGCGGCTCGCTCAACCACCAGGCCGACGCGGCCATTCCGACCACGGGCACCAAGAGCGACATCGGCGTGATCGTTGCCGCCGGATAGCGGGAGAGCAACCAGCCCCACGCCGCGTAGCCGAACAGCGTATTGCCGATCGATTGATAGAACACGGCCGCCCAAGTCGCCACGTCCGCGCCGGCCAGCGCGCGGCCGATCGCGATGGGTCCGTCGAACAGCAACGTCAACGCCAAGAGGGGTGGAATCGAAAACAAACTGGCCCACACGACATAGGCCAACATGTTTACCAGCCCTGCGCGTTTGGCCACCAGATTGCCGCCGGCCCACGACATCGCCGCCACGATGACGAGCGCCAAGCCAAGCGGCGTCGTTGTCGTGTCGGTGTGCCGAAGGATGACCGCAATCCCCGCCATCGCGAGCGCCAAGGCGACAAACTGATAGCGTCCGACGCGTTCGCCGTTCAGCATCATCGACAGACCGATGGTGAAGAACACTTGCGACTGCACCACCAACGACGCGAGCCCCGGCGAAATATGTCCGTTCATGGCGATGAAGAGCAGGCCGAACTGTCCGGCGCCGATCAAGACACCATAGGCCGCGAGGTCGCGCCACGGCACGTTCGGGCGCTTGAGAAAGAACACGGCCGGCAACAAGGCAAATACGAAGCGAAGCGTCGCCAACAAGAACGGCGGAAGATCTTCCAACGCGATCTTGATGACGACGAAATTCGAACCCCATACGAACATCACGGCGAGGGCGAGCAACAGGTGGCGCCACTTCAGCGCGGGGATCGGCATCGGGCGTCCGCAATTTCCATGAGACAGCGCCCTACGCTTAACGGGACCGCCCGACGATTGCGAGTGGCGCGACGCCGCCTTGCGCGCAAGGTGCCGGCCCATTAGATTTCAGGCGCTGGGGTCACGCGGTCTCCCAGCGGCCCAAGACGCGCAAGCGCCCAAGCACCGTTCCGGCGCCGCCTTCGACAAGGCGGCAACGGTCGAGCACGGACGCCATGGCTTCAACACCCAACACCATCTATGTCGCGCGGGCGTTGCGCGATTTCGGGGACGGCTTTGTCGCGCTGCTGTTGCCGGTCTATCTCGCGGCGCGCGGCTTCGATGCGTTCGAGGTCGGTCTGGTGGCGTCGCTGGCGTTGCTTGGCTCGGCGCTGACGACGCTCGGCATCGGGGCGGTCGGCGGGCGATTCGGACAGCGCACGCTGTTGATGGCCGCTTCGGCGTTGATGGCGGTCACCGGTCTCGCCTTCGCTTTTTCCGACGAAGCCGCGCTCATCCTTCTCGTCGCCCTGATCGGAACGATAAATCCGACGGCGGGTTCGGTGTCGATTTTCGTGCCGCTCGAGCATGCGTTGCTGGCGCATGCGACGCCGGACAAGGAGCGCACCAAGACTTTCGCCCGCTACAGCCTTATCGGTGCGCTCGCCGCGGCGGCCGGTGCGTTTGCGGCCGGCAGTACGGAATCTTTGACGTTCGCAGGGCTGACGCCGCTCGCGGCCATGCAGTCGATGTTTGTTTTCTACGCCTGCCTCGGTGTTTTAGGCGGCGCGTTTTACGCCCGCATCCCGCGCGGGGCGGATGGCGCCCAAACGGCGAACACCAAGCCGCTCGGTCCCTCGCGCGCCATCGTCCTGAAGCTCGCGGGCTTGTTTGCCGTCGACTCGTTTGCCGGCGGTTTCGTCGTCCAGTCGCTGCTCGCGCTCTGGCTGTTCGACAAGTTCGGTCTGTCGTTGGCGGGAGCGGGCGCGTTTTTTCTAGCGGCGGGATTGCTTGGCGCCGCCTCTTTGCCGGTCGCGGGCTGGCTTGGCGCGCGCTTCGGCCTGATCAACACGATGGTGTGGACGCACATCCCGGCCAATCTCGCGCTGATCGGCGCGGCGCTGGCACCGACGCTCGAAAGTGCGATGACGCTTTTGTTGTTGCGCTCATTGTTGTCACAGATGGACGTGCCTGCGCGTTCGTCTTACGTGATGGCGGTCGTCACATCGGAGGAGCGCACGGCGGCGGCCAGCTTTACCGCAGTTCCGCGCAGCCTCGCCGCGGCCGTCAGCCCCGTGCTCGCGGGTGCTCTTTTTGCTGCGGGATATGCGGCGCTCCCTCTCATTATCTGCGGCGTGGTGAAGACGGCTTACGATTTGGCGTTGCTGTGGACGTTCCGCCATGTGAAGCCGCCGGAGGAGATGGGGACGCACGGCTCTTAGGTATTCAGAGCCACAACGTCGTGCGCGTAAAGCCAGTCTTGGCGCGAACTCAGCACGGTCGGCGCAAAGTTGGCCGCGAGCCAGATGGGACCGTAGGTCGCGAGTTGCGCGGCTAGGCCGCGTTTGTGGTAGAGGCCCATTTGAGCGCGAGCCGCTTTCTGCGCGCGCGACGTACGCGGCTTGCGTTCGGCTTCGTAGGCCGCGAGGGCGATTGGCACATCGGCGTTCGATTTGAGTTTGCGCGACAGAACCCACGCGTCTTCGATCGCCATCACCGCGCCTTGGGCCAGGAACGGCAACATCGGGTGGCAGGCGTCGCCCAGCAACGTGACGCGACCGTCGCTCCATCGCGCCAGCGGGTCGCGGTCGAACAGCGCCCAGCGGTAGCATTCGGTTGCTTCAGCGATGAGCGCGGTAATGGGTTTCGCCCAGCCGGCGTAATCGGCGATGAGGTCCGACGTTTCGCCGCGTTCGGTCCAGCTTTCCTTCTGCCAGCCATCGCGCTCGACGACGCCGACGAAATTGATGAGCTCGCCGCGGCGCAAATAATAAGTCACGGCGTGGCGGCCGGGGCCGACCCAGACGCAGGCTGTCGGCGGCACGAGATCCGTTGCGACTTTACTTGCCGGCACCACGACACGCCAGGCCACGTTGCCGGTGAAGCGAGCGGGCGCCCCGCCGAACAACTTCGTACGGACGACCGAATGAATGCCGTCGGCGCCGATGAGGACGTCACCAGCTGCTCGCGTACCGTCGGCGAATGTCAACTCGACGCCGCTCGCGGTTTGCGCGAATGATTTTGCGTCTTTGCCGAGGTGGATCGCGTTTGGCGCGCGGGCTCTTAAGGCGTCGCCGAGCACCATCATCAAATCGGCGCGGTGGACGTGATAATATGGTGCGCCGTGACGGCGGACGGCTTCGTCGCGCATCGGGATCGCGAAGACTCTTGCGCCCGACTGGCCGTGACGCATTTCGATCGCTTCGGGGCGAAAAGCTATATTGTCGAGTGCGGGCATTAGACCCAGGCGCTCCAATACTTTCACGCCGTTCGGGCTAATCTGAATGCCTGCGCCGATTTCTGTCAGTGCCGCGCTACGCTCGTAAAGTTCAACCTCGATTCCGGCATCGAGCAGGCATAGCGCCGCGGCAATACCGCCGATGCCCCCGCCGGCGAGGAGTGCTTTCATTCAGCGGCGGCCACGCGAACCGCCGGTTCGGGCACGCTCATGCGCCTCGTCACTTCTTCGTCCGGCATCGCGAGAATGGCTTTGTACATCTCCGGAGGGTAGGCCTGATGCGGCTTCGTCGCGTCGTAAGGCGGTTGTTTCAGTTTGCCGCCCTCGCCCTTGTAGGCGGCGGGGCGTTTGAAGCGGGCAAGTTCTTCGTTGTCGATGCCGGCCAGCGCTTGCACTTCGGGATCTATCCAGGCGCGGGCGTCGATCGCGGCCGACGAAGTGGCTACTTCGAGCGACAGGGTTTCGAGGCCCGCGAAATAAATCGACTTGCACATGCCGTGGTCGAGCGGGCCGATGACGTTGATGCCACGCGATCTGATGCGATCGCGCATATTCAAGAGTGCTTCGTCCGTGTCGACGTTGAAGGCGAGGTGCTGCATCGTGCCGGGTGCGGAGGGAAGTGCCGGGCTGCCGGCGTGGCTGACCCCGAGACTGGGTTTCGTGGCCTTGATCTTGTCGTTCTGCACGAAGGCGACGGAGGCAGTGTCGTTCAAGCGCAAGAAGCCGTGCCAAGTGCCCTCCACGCCGTGCATCCAATAGAGCGCGACAAGTTCCATGCCGAGCACATCGGAGAAGAACTCGATCTGCGCCTTCATGTTGCCGGTCGAGATGGCCAAATGATGCAGTCCGTTTGCGCGGGTCATGGCGGGTGCTCCTGCCGTCGATCATAAGAATTCTAGTGACTTGGCGCTGGGTGTGCCAGCCGTCAAGCGCCGCGTCTGAAGCCGAGGTAGACGGCGAGCGCGGCGGGTAGTGCCACGGCCGCGCCCGGCCAAACGCCGAACAGAGCGCTCGTCAGAAACACCAGTGACGCTGCCGCCACGAGCATGACGGCAACGATTTGTGCGAGGTCTTCCACCCGTCACGCCGTGCGCAGGTGCCAGCGGTAGTCGAAGTCCGTCACCAGGGCGAAGAAGCGTTCGCATTCGGCGCGTTTCACCGCCGAGAAGATCTTCACGAAATCGGCGCCGAAATAGTCCTTGATGAAGGGCGAGTCCTCGAACGAATCGAGGGCGTCGAACCAGTTCAGCATCAGGCCT
>JANOFM010000293.1:0-2500 GCA_031413635.1 Alphaproteobacteria bacterium
TTGCCCTTCGTCCAACTCATCGAAAGCGCCGGCGGCAATCTGCTGCGCCAGGCCGAGATGTTCGTCCGTGGCGGGCGCGGCTTCGCCAATCTCGCGAAACTGTCCAAGGCCGGCATCCCCGTCATCGCCGTCGTGCATGGCTCCTCGACCGCAGGCGGCGCCTACAACACCGGCCTTAGCGACTACATCGTTGTCATACGCGGACGGTCGAAAGTTTTCCTTGCTGGTCCGCCCTTGCTCAAAGCCGCAACCGGCGAAATCGCCACCGACGAAGACCTCGGCGGCGCCGAGATGCACTATCAAATCTCCGGCCTCGCCGAATACATGGCCGAAGACGACCGCGATGGCATCCGCCTGGCGCGCGACGTCATGGGAAAGATCGGCTGGGCTCAACACCGCCCCAGGCGCAGCTTCAAGGAACCGCTCTACGACGCCGAAGAACTGCTCTCGCTCGTGCCCGTCGACTACCGCAAGCCTTACGATGTGCGCGAAACGATAGCCCGCATCGTCGACGGTTCGGAATGGTTGGACTTCAAGCCCGACTACGGACCACACACCGTCTGCGGCCACGCGGCGGTCGAAGGCCACCCTGTCGGCATCATCGGCAACAACGGCCCCATCGACGCGGCGGGCGCGGTCAAAACCGCGCAGTTCATCCAACTATGCGATCAGTCCGGCGTTCCGCTTCTCTTCCTGCAAAACACCACCGGATACATCGTCGGTACCGAGGCCGAACGCTCCGGCATCGTCAAGCACGGCTCGAAAATGATCCAGGCCGTGACGAATGCTGCGGTGCCGAAGATCACGCTCCATATTGGCGCCTCATTTGGCGCGGGAAATTATGGCATGTGCGGGCGCGCCTTCGATCCTCGCTTCATATTTGCCTGGCCGAACAACCGCATCGCCATGATGGGCGGCGAACAGGCCGCGAAAGTCATGACCATTCTGGGCGAAGACGGCGCCCGCCGCGCCGGCCGCGAACCGGACATGAAGGCCTTGGGTGCCGCCGCCAAACAAATCGTCGACACCTACGACACCCAATCGACGGCATTGTTTGCAACCGCCCGTCTGTGGGACGATGGCATCATCGACCCGCGCGACAGCCGCCACGTGGTCGGGATGTGCCTGGACGTATGTAAAGAAGCAGAGCGCCGCCAGCTAAGGCCGAACAGTTTCGGCGTGGCGCGGATGTGACGAACGGAAAGCGCAAAGGGAGAACCAGCAATGGACAAGATTTTCGGCGGGCCCATCGTGCCCACACTGGTGCGGCTTGCGATATTGTCGTTCGTCGTCGGGTTGACGCTGTTTTTCTTCGGCATCAATCCGGTCGATCTCTGGCGCGATTTCGGCAAGACCATTCGCGACGCTTGGACGGTCGTGATCGACGCCTTGGAATGGGCTTCGCAATATGCGGGCCTAGGCGCCATCATCGTTGTTCCGCTTTGGATTATCTATCGCGTGGTCCTGTTCATGACGCGCACTAAGAGCTGAAGGCGACATGAAACTTACGCCCCAGCACGAAGAACTGCGCCGCTCGCTCGTCCGCTTCATCGAAGCGGAAATCAATCCTCACGTCGACAAATGGGAGGAAAGCCCTCCCTTCCCCGCCCACGACGTGTTCGGCAAAATGGGAAAGTCGGGATTCCTCGGCATCACCAAACCGGAAAAATTCGGCGGCCTCGGCCTCGACTACTCCTACGCCGCCGTTTTTTGCGAGGCGCTCGGGCACATCAATTGCGGCGCCATCCCGATGGCGATCGCCGTGCAGACGGAGATGGCGACGCCGGCCTTGGCCCGCTTCGGCACCGACGAAGTGCGCGAGGAATTCCTGGCCCCCTCGATCGCGGGCAAATACGTCGCTTGCATCGGCGTGTCCGAGGTCGGCGCCGGCTCCGACGTAGCCTCGATCAAAACGAACGCGCGCAAAGACGGCGCCGACTACGTCATCAATGGTGGCAAGATGTGGATCACCAACGGCGCGCAAGCCGATTGGATCTGCCTGCTCGCCAACACAGGCGACGGCCCCGCCCACCGCAACAAGACGATGATCTGTGTGCCGATGAAGGCGAAGGGCGTCACCGTCGCGCGCACGCTCAAGAAGCTCGGCATGCACTCAAGCGACACCGCGCAAATCCATTTCGACGACGTGCGCGTGCCGCAACGCAACCGCGTCGGCGAAGAAGGCTTGGGCTTCAGCTATCAAATGGTGCAGTTCCAGGAGGAACGCATGTATGCGGCACTCGCCGCGCTCACCGGCCTGCAGCGCACGATCGACGAAACGATCGCCTACACGCGCGAGCGCAAGGCCTTCGGCCGCTCGATCCTCGACAACCAAGTCGTCCATTTCCGCTTGGCCGAACTGCAAACCGAACTCGAAGCCCTACGCGCCCTCACATGGCAAGCCGTCGAACGCTACGTCGCCGGCGAAGACATGACGAAACTCGCCTCCATGGCCAAACTGAAATCCTCGCGCCTCCAACGCGAACTCAACGACGCGTGT
>JANOFM010000294.1:0-10362 GCA_031413635.1 Alphaproteobacteria bacterium
CCCGGCCGCGATCAACGCAAAACCAATTCCGTTGGCCGCCCCCATCATCACTTCGCGATTGATGACACGCCATAAATTCGCCGGATTCAACGCTTTTGTTGCCAGGGCACGCACCACAATCGTTAAGGTCTGCGTGCCCGCATTGCCGCCCATCGAAGCCACGATCGGCATCAGGATGGCCAAGGCCACGACCTTTTCCAACGACTTCTCGAAAAATCCGATCACGATCGAGGCCAGGATCGCCGTCAAAAGATTCACGAACAACCACGAAAAGCGCAAACGCGTCGTCTTCAGCATCGGCGCACTCAGGCTTTCCTCGTCGGCGACGCCGCCCAAGGCCAAGACTTCGGACTCGTGCATTTCCTGCAAGACTTCCACCACCGAGCCCGCGCTCAGCAGACCAACCAGCCGCCCCATGCCGTCCGTCACCGGCGCCGAGTTCAGATGATAGTGCTCGAACAAATAAGCGAAGGTCTTTTGGTCGGTGACGGCGGGAATGATTGTCATCTCGCTCGAGGCGATGTCGGATAAGATCGTGCCCGGCGCCGCGCGCAACAATCGGCTCAACGCCACGAACCCGGTCGGCCGCCGATCTGCGTCGACCAAATAGATTTCCTGAAAGTCGTCCGGCGCCTCGGGCAACGCAATGCGCGCCAGTGCCTCGCCGACCGTCAGCGTGCCCGGCAACGCCATGACCTCGCGATGCATCAAACGCCCGGCCGATTCCTCCGGGAACAGCAACGCATCGACCACCTGCGCCCGGTCTTCGAGCGGCACTTGAGAAAGGACTTCGCGCTTTTCGGAATCCTCGAGGTCTTCCAGCACATAGGCCGCATCCTCGACGTCCAACTCCTTGACCGCTTCGGCAACGCCCTTGGCACCGAGCATGCGCACGATCTCGGTGCGCAAATCCTCATCGAGTTCGGACAAAACCTCCGGATCGAACTCCGACCCCAGCGCCGTCACCAGCGCCCGCCGGTCGCTCGCATCCATCGCTTCGAAGAGGTGGGCGAGGTCTGCTGCGTGCAAAGGCTCGATCAGCGCCTTGACCGACACCACATCGCCGACCTCGAGCGCATCCAGCACCTTGTGCAAGAACACCGGCGTCAGCACGCCGCGCGCAGGCAAAGACTTAGCGTCGCTGATGGGTTCGGCCATTATTGCTCGTTTTGGCCGGGCTTGCCTGTCCACCGAAGCCCGGTCATAAGTTTTTTTTCGAAATGCTGGTGCGGTCAAGAAGACTCGAACTTCCACGGGTTGCCCCGCTGCCACCTCAAGGCAGTGCGTCTACCAATTCCGCCATGACCGCGGGAACAGGCTCGAATGCGAGGGCGGCGATGTAACAGATAGAAATTGGGTTGTGAAGGGTGCCGGAGACCCGACCCAACGCCGCCCCTAAACCTTTCGCCCGGCCAAGCCGAAAATGATCATAGCGATCGAGATCCCGGCCACAACGCCCGCCTTGGTTCCCACGATCTCCATCAGCGCCACCGGATCGCTCGATCTCCGCCGGCACCAGAGCCAAACACGTAGTCCGATCGGTTACTGCAATACAAGCTTGGCCGCGCGCTTGCGCTCAAAACGGCGCGACCTGACAATGCATCCGAGCATTCGGGAGATAGCTATGTTTGTACGGAAAGTGTGGCTTGGCATGGCGATGGCAAGTCTCGCCGTTGCGGCGCGCGCAAACGACACCATCGGCGGCGCGTATGTCTGCACGGTCGAACAGAAAGCAGGTATCGCCGCTGAACAGTTGGAGGGCGCCGATCCGCCTACGGCCTTCCTCGACAAGCGCGTGACGCGCTTTCGGATCGTGGTGACGCCGCCGGCAAAAAACGCCAGGGCGAACGCAACCTTCCGCGTCGAAGAGACATCATACTCGGGCCCGGAACGGGACAAGCAGATCTGGCAGACGAAAGACTCCGTCCTTCACGGAACTTATCGCGGCGACGGATGGAAGTTCGCCGCAGTCGACGATCAGGCGTTCTTGCGCCTCGACTTCATCGGCGAAGCCGGCTGGCTTTGGTTCTATCACGCAGGCTTCGAACGCGCGGACGACGACCACCTCAGCCTGTCGGTCCGCGCCGGCCCATGCCAGCCGAACGCGTGAAGTGATGCGGACGAAAGCTTGGCAAGAAACAGGTCATGCCCCCTATTCTAGCACCGGCGGACTTTTCCATTTACAGCGCCGGTTGGTTGCACACACCGCGTCGCAACTCTCAGCGTGGCAGTTTTGAAACTCGAGGCACTGTCTGCAGAACGCTCATCAGCCAGGCGAGTCCCTCGTCGGCCATCGCAACCTGCGGCGCAATCGCGCGAATCTGATCGCGCCCCAGCATCAACGGCATCGGCGCGCTGACCAGATCGAAGCGCTTGGCATACGCCACGACCAAACTCTCGGGCAACGCTGCGACAATGTCGGTTTGCGAAATCACGGCGAGCGCCATGAGGAAGTTGGGCACCGTCAGCGCAACGCGACGCGCGAGGCCCAGTTTCGCGAGTGCGATATCTATATGACCGACCGGATCGCCAATGTCCGACACGAGTAAGTGATTCTCGGCGCAATAGCGCTCAAGGTCGGGCGCGCGGCCAAGCCTGTGCCCGCGCCGCATTGCGACCACAAAGCTCTCCTCGAACAGCACGCGCGACACAAAGCGCGCAGGAATATCCCCGTGCGGCAGAAGCAAGATATCGCAGCCACGCGCATCCAAATCCGCGAAGGCATCTGTCCAGGGCGGCAAGATGTTCCGTGTACCGAGATCGATTCCCGGCGCCGCCCTCGCCAACTTCAAAAGTAGCGGGGACAGCATAACGGCAATCAAGGCGTCCGGCGCGCCGATCGTAAAACGTCGCTTTGAGGTCTTCGCGTCGAAGTGCTGCGTTCCGCCCACCACCCGGCGCACGCCCGCGAGCACCTGCGCGATGGGCTCCGCCAACTCCGTCCCACGCGCCGTCGGCACCACGCCCTTCGGGTTCTTCAAAAACAGAGGATCGTTGAGCAGAGACCGAAGCCGCCCCAGCCCATGACTGACCGCCGAGGGTGAAAGATTCAACCGCACCGCCGCGCGCCCGACGTGGCGCTCCGCCAGCACCGCCTCGAACAGCACCAGCAAATTCAGATCGACGCGTGAAAGATCGATTTCATGCAGCATATAGCTGAAATCATATCACTGGATGCAGCATAAGAAAAGCCCCATCTGCCGGTGATCAGGAGGTTCCCCATGACAACCCTCGTTCAGCTCAACACCTTCACCTTTTGCCTCGCGCTGGCCGCTGCCGGTCAGTTGCTCGTGACCCACGCTGGAGACGCCATGACCCAACCCGCCAAGAAATCCGACACCCAAACGACGCCTGCGGAAGCGCGCGACGTCATCGCTTTCTGGCAAGACGCCGGTCCCAACATGTGGTTCGCGAAAGACCCCGCTTTCGACAAGCGCTTCGGCGAACGCTTCTTCGCGCAGCACGAAGCTGCATCGCACGGCGATCGCGCGACGTGGGCCAACACGCCGGATGGCACGCTCGCGCTGCTTCTGTTGCTCGATCAGTACCCGCGCAATGCGTTTCGCGGCACAGCGCGCATGTACGCAACCGACTCGCTCGCGCGCGGCGTTGCCAACGCCGCCATAGTCGCCGGACAAGATCGCGCAATACCGCTCGCGTTGCGACTATTCATGTATCTGCCATTCGGTCACTCCGAAAACCTGGCCGACCAAGAGCGTTCCGTTGAATTGTCCCGCACCTTGGGCGAGCCGAACCTGTCCCATGCAGAGCGGCACCGGGCCATCATCCGCCGCTTCGGCCGCTTCCCGCATCGCAATCCCATCTTAGGACGCACGATGAAACCCGAAGAGCAGAAATTCCTCGACGAAGGCGGTTACGCCGGATGAACACGCCCGCATGCGCCAAAGCGGGGTCTCCCACCACGCCGTCCGCGCTCCGCGGCGTTGAGAACAGCGGCGAAGCCGGTTGGCTTTGATTCTATCACGCAGCCTTCGAAGGCGCGGACATCGACCACCTCAGCCTGTCGATCCGCGCCGGCCCATGCAAACCGGACGCGTGACTTGATCGACGACCCCGCACTCGCAACCGCAGGCGGTCAAATCACCCGCGCATACGCAAGCGCCTGATAAGCAGCCAACGCCAGCACCAAGAGGCCCACCGCAACACCGAGAACTTGGCGCGGGATGACGGAGACGAAACGTCCGGCGATAGGAGCCGCCAACAAGCCGCCGATGATCAAGCCGCCGATGGGCGCCGCATAGTTGACGAGTGCGGCCGAGTCCTTCCACTGACCCATGACGACCGCGGCGATCAAGGCCGACCCGATCGCGAGCGTTACGAAGAACTCCGAGGCGTTGACCGAGCCGATGACGAAGCGCGGCTCGCCCCCTCGACCGATCAGGCTGGTGGTCACGATCGGGCCCCACCCGCCGCCGCCGATCGCGTCGAGAAACCCGCCCGTCAGCCCGAGCGGCATCACGGTACGCGAAGTGAACTTCACTTGCGGCGGCGGGCGAAGAACGCGCCACAAAATCACGAACCCCATCACCGCCAAATAAAAGGTGATAAAGGGCTTGATGATCGCCCCGTCGACCGCCGTCAGCACAAAGGCGCCGGCGACGCCGCCCACCGCGCCCGACAGCACCAACTTCCAAAACAAGGGCCAGTCGACGTTCTTATAGGAGGCATGCGACGCACCGGACGCCGCGGTCGTAAAGAACTTTGCAATGTGAACGCCGGCCGAGGCATGCGCGGGCGCGACACCCGCCGCCAGTAGAAACGACGACGCCGTCACGCCGTACGCCATGCCCAGCGCGCCGTCGACGAATTGCGCGATCACGCCGACGAGAAAGAACAAGAGAAAATCTTCGAGCATCGCGGTCCTATAGCAGGTTCAAAGGCGCGACCGCGGCCTAAATCCTTGAGCCTTCCACACTCTGGTGCAGGCGCCCGCCGGGTTCGCGCGCGTGGCTGCCTTAGAACGCGTGCGCAAGAGCCAACGCCTGATAAGCCGACAATCCCAAAATTAAGACTCCGACCGAAACGCCCAACACCTGGCGCGGGATGACCGAGACGAACTTGCCGGCGATCGGCGCGGCGATAAGCCCGCCTACGATCAAACCTGCAATCGGTGCCGCATAGTTGACGATTGCTTCCGCATCCGCCCAGCGTCCGCTCAGGAAGGCGGCGATCAGTGCAACCCCGATCGCGACGGTGACGACGAACTCCGACGCATTGACCGAGCCGATCACGAAGCGCGGTTCGCCTCCGCGCCCGATCAGACTTGTGGTTACGATCGGCCCCCAACCGCCGCCGCCGATCGCGTCGAGAAAGCCGCCGACCAGACCCAATGGCATTACGGTGCTCGATGTAAAGTTGATTTCGACGGGCTTGCGCAACATGCGTCGCAGAATAAGAACGCCCATCAGCGCCAAATAGACGACGATGAAGGGCTTGATGATCGCCCCGTCGACGGAGGTCAACACGTATGCACCGCCGACCCCGCCCAACGCGCCGGCCACCGCCAAGCGCCAAAACAAACCCCAGTCGACGTTCTTGTAGGCCGCGTGCGCCGCGCCCGACACGCCGGTCGTGAAGAACTTCGCAATATGAACGCCGGCCGACGCGTGCACGGGTGCGACGCCGGCCGCCAACAGAAACGAAGACGCCGTCACGCCGTAAGCCATGCCCAACGCACCGTCGACGAACTGCGCGATCATGCCGACGATAAAGAACAACACAAAGTCTTCGAGCATCATGCGTCCTTCGAAAGACGGTGCGACCGCGTCGGCAGCGCGGTGAGGCGAACGCGATCGGACACCACTGAACCCTCCGCCTTCCCGAATGAAACGACTCTCTTGCGCCCTCCGCAAGCGCGCGGGCCGTGCGTTAAATGCCGTCACCCTCAACGTTTTCGTGTATGCCGCATTCGTCTTTGTCTTGCCCCGCCCAGCGGCCCGAACGATAGTCCTCGCCCGCCTTCACCCGCTGCGTGCACGGCATGCAGCCGATCGACAAGAACCCGTCTTCCACCAAAGGGTGCCGCGGCAAATCGTGCGTCAAGATGTGGTTCTTCAAATCCTCCAGCGACCAATCCCACAACGGATTGATGACAAAGCGCGAACCGTTGAGTTCAATCGGGGCCATGCCGGTGCGCGCCAATGTCTGAAAACGTTTCCTGCCGGTAATCTCCGCCTCAAAACCCGCGATCGCGCGCTTGAGCGGCAGCACCTTGCGGAAGTTGCAGCACGTATCGGGATCGCGCGACCACAACGTGCCGTCGCCGTCCGATGTCTTCTCGTCGTCGGGATGGGGACGCAACGAGCGAATGTCTGTGAGGCCCAGCTTGTCCTGCAATCGATCGCGATAGCGCAAAGTCTCGCCGAACAATTTACCGGTGTTGAGAAAGATCACCGGCACCGACGGATCGATACGCGAAATCAAGTGCAACAGCACGACGGATTCCGAGCCGAACGACGACACCGTCGTAATGCGCCCCGGAAACTCCTGCTTGATTGAAGCCCGCAGCAGAGCCTGCGCGTCGGCCCCGGCATGGCGCGCGCGCAAAATCTCAAGCCGCGCCTTCAACGCATCGCTCGATGCCGCCTCGGTCTGATCGAAGATCCGAGGCGCCGCCGGAGGCGCCGCACGTTTGGGCGTGCGCAAAGTCTGGAAGGCCGGTTCGCTCATACGCGCTCCCGCGCCTTCAGCCAGCCCTCGTGCTCGATCAGCGCGTCGGTCAGCTTGATAATTTCGCTCTTGCTGCGCCCCTCGTCACGCCACTGCGTGCGCGCCTCGCCCATCACTTGCGCACGCGTGGCCCACTCGGGACCGAACAATTCGCCGAGGTGTCGGCCGATGCGGCGCGAAAGTCCCGGCGCCTTGCCGGCACTCGAAACCGTCAGCAGCAGATCGCCGCGCCGTACCACCGAGGGCACATGAAAATCGCAATGTTCCGGCACGTCTTCTGCGTTGACGAGTGCCCCCGCCGCCCGCGCTGCCCGCACGATGCGTCCGGTACCCTCCGCATCCAAGCCGGCGACGAACACCACCGCCGCGCCTTCGAGGTCGGCCTTCACCGGCAAGCGTTCATAGAGTGCAGCCTCCGCGTGACAGGCCCAACCGTCCTGGTCGATCACGTAAAGGGAGAGGCGCTCCGCCCCGGCCTCGCGCGCGAACTCGTAACGCTGCTGGGCGGCATGACCGCGACCGGCAACGACAATGTGACGGCCTTGAACTTGAAGCATCAGGGGAAGCACGGCGGCCTCGCTACGACGACGATATTACGTCCAAATAACGTGTGCTAGCCGATTACTCAATGAGTCGCGTGAAATAAAATAATTCTCAATAAATCATGTAAATATTGTGATGGGTTTATGGCAGAACTCTGCGGAACCTAGCCGCTCGACATCAAAACGTCGGTGATCGAAACCCCGATCTTCTCACCCTGAACGACGATTTCGCCACGGGCGATCGGCTTATTGTTCGCCAAGATCCAAACTTCATCCGACTGCTTGGCGTCAAGCTCGATGACGGCGCCGCGGCCCATCCGCAGCAGTTGCTGCATCGGAAGGGCGGCCTTACCCAGCACGACCGAGATTTCGACCTTAACCCCGTTGAGCGTGGACACCGGGTCATCCTTGTCTGAAAGCTGAGAGCACCCCACTCTAGGGCTCAGGCCTTACGCGTTCGTTAAAAGTCGGGAAGCCATGAGCCGACCCAGCCCCATCGACTGGCGCATCAGCGACACCAATATCGCCTATCCGGACGCCGTCGCCGTGATGGAAACCCGCGCCGCCGCGATCGCCGAGGGCCGGGCGCGCGAACTCGTCTGGTTGCTCGAACACCCACCGCTTTACACAGCAGGCACCAGCGCGAAGATGGAGGACCTCCTCGCCCCCGCTCGCTTCCCCGTCCACGACACCGGACGCGGCGGACAATTCACCTATCACGGTCCCGGACAGCGTGTCGGCTACGTAATGATGGACCTTCGCCGGCGCGACAACGACGTGCGCCGCTTCGTGCGCGACCTAGAGCAATGGCTGATCAGAACATTGGCAGCCTTCAACGTGCGCGGCGAACGGCGCGAAGGCCGCGTCGGCATTTGGGTGACACAAAGAAGCGGCAAGGAGGACAAGATCGCAGCGCTCGGCATCCGCGTGCGCCGCGGCGTGACATTCCACGGCATCTCGCTCAACGTCGATCCCGACCTCGACCACTTCACCGGCATCGTCCCATGCGGCATCGCCGGACACGGAGTCACAAGCCTAGCCGCGCTTGGAATCACGGCGACGATGATGGATGTCGACATGGCCCTGCGCGCGGCGTTTGAACACACATTTGCTCCGACCACGGACGAACCGGCGGAGGCAGCCCGCGCGCTATGCCCTATATAGAATTCTCTCCTACGCCGCAGCTCGCGCACATCGTCAAATGCCTATGGACCTTCGAATCCCCGGCGCACGATCAAATCGGCCGCCCCGAGCGCGTTGTGCCGGACGGCAACCCGGAGCTTGTCATACATTTCGCTCATCCCTTCGGCGCTCTGGTTCCCGGCGGCGGCATCGTGGCCCAACCGCGCGCGTTCATGATGGGGCAGATGACGAGACCGGTGTTGCTCGATTCCTCGCAAGGTATCGCCGGTTTGATGGGCGTGCGATTTCACGCCTCCGGCTCGCACTTGGCGATCGGCGCGGGGATGGACGAATTCACCGACGGCTCCTTGCCCGTCGAAGACTTTGATCCCGGCGCCTCCCAACCGTTGGTCGACGCGATCGCCTGCGCCCCCGACACGCATGCCCGCGTCATGATCCTGCAACGCTACATCGCCAAACGCGTCGCCCGAAATGCGCGCTACCAAGACACCGCCGTCGGTCACTTGACCTCGCGCATCGGACGGACCCGGGGCCTCCTCGGCATCACCGACCTTGCCGCCGAAACTGGAATTTCCGTACGCCAGCTCGAACGCCGCTTCCTCAAGCAGATCGGCGTTTCGCCGCGCCAATTCGCCAATGTCGTGCGCTTTCGCCGCGTCTTCGACATGGTGAGGACCAGCGCCAAGCCCGATTGGATGCGCATGGCCGTTAGCGCCGGCTATTTCGACCAATCCCACATGATCCGCGATTTCAACCGCTTCCTCGGCTGCACCCCAACGCAATTCGTCTCGCAGCTCAAAGGCATACCGGCGGTGCTCATCGGTCTCGACGAGGAAACCGGCTGTCGCGTTGTTACAAGGCGCGAAGCCGTGCATTGACAGTTCTCGCGTTCGAATTTCTTAGAAACAGCTCGTGACTCGAAACGGCAAACTCGAAAGCGAAGATTGACACTATCGCCTGGAACGGTAAGCGCCAACGCACGCGAAATCCCATATCCTTTACTGTTGCTGGAGATTAGCCGTCATGTCCCCACGAAACCCGCGCACTGCGCTCGCAACGCACGACGTCACCAACCAGCCACCGCCGTTCGAGGATGTGAACCTCTACGCCACCGACGTCGCATTGCGCGAGGCGGTCGCGCGCGAAGGCGGCGAAACGCATGCGCGGCATCTGAGCGACTTCGGCGCCCACGTCGGTTCGGCCGAGGTCATCGCTTGGAGTTTCGAGGCCAACCGCAACCCGCCCGAGCTCAAAACCTTCGACCGCTTCGGCCGGCGCATCGACGAGGTGAACTTCCACCCCAGCTATCACAAACTGATGGAGCTGGGCCTCGAAAGCGGCGTCGCCTCGCTTGCCTGGACCGCGCCCAAGGGCGGTCACGTCGCCCACACCGCGATCCTCTATATGTTGGCTCAGATCGAGCAGGGTGTGTGCTGCCCGATGACGATGACCTATGCCGCGCTCCCCGCGCTGCGCCACCAAGCCGACCTCGCTGGCGAGTGGGAGCCGCGCATCACGGGTGGCCGCTACGACGCCTCCTCTCAGCCGGCCTCGGCCAAACGCGGCGTGACGATCGGCATGGCGATGACCGAAAAACAAGGCGGCTCCGACGTGCGCGCCAACACCACCCGCGCGGAAAAGTCCGGGAACGCCTTCACGCTCACCGGCCACAAATGGTTCTGCTCGGCGCCGATGTGCGACGCCTTCCTCGCGCTCGCGCAGGCGCCCGGCGGGCTGTCATGCTTCCTCGTGCCGCGCTGGCGGCCCGATGGCACGCGCAACGGCTTCCACATCCAGCGGCTCAAGGCAAAGCTCGGAAATCGCTCGAACGCGTCGGCGGAGATCGAGCTCCGGAATGCCCGGGCGGCTCGCCTCGGCCCGGAGGGTCGCGGCGTCGCGACGATCATCGACATGGTCGTCCATACGAGGCTCGACTGCCTGCTCGGCTCGACCGCGCTGACGCGCCGGGCGGTCGCCGAGGCGACAC
>JANOFM010000295.1:0-7563 GCA_031413635.1 Alphaproteobacteria bacterium
GGCATGCTCGCCCTCGGGCCCCACAACCCCACCCGAAGGCAGCGCCGAGCGAGAAGCGATCTTCGCGGCCATCCGCCAAGGCCGCGAGATCCAAGACCAAGTCTTCGTCCCCAGCCGTTTCAAAGTGCAAGACGATTGGGCCTGGGTAACCGCCGACCCGCAATCCAAAGACGGAGCCAACCGCTACGAACCCGAATCCTGGCTCCTTCAAAAGACTGCCGGCGGTTGGCGCGTGATGGCCCAACCTTGTCAGGAAGCAGATTGCGTTTGGGCCGACGAGGTAGCAAAGATCCGCGCGCGGTTCCCGAGAGCCCCGCTGGCGATATTTCCAGCGTAGGGCGTTGGACACGTTTGCCGAACAGGCTGAACGGCTGCGGATTTCGCCACTGCCTTGACGAAGCGCGATCCAACCGGCTCCGGCGGCGGCCGTCAGAAATCGGCCGTTAGCCCCAGGGAGACGCGGTGACGCTCGATGTCGCTCGAGAAATCGGACGTGCCAAACTCATGCGTTGCATCGACGGTGAGTTTCAATGAACTCATGAGCACGTAAGTGGCGCCCCAACCCAACGACGTGAACTCGTCCGTCTGTCCGGTCTGTTCGCGCACGTTTTGTTCGTAACCGGTCTGAGCGTAGACGAAGAGCCGCCGGAGCGGCTCCCACTCCGCGCGCAGGTTGATCGCGTCATGGTTCACTGCGGCGGCCGAAGTCACACCGCTCGATGTCGTCACGACCTCGCCGTCGATGCGGCGCTCGGTACCAAATGTAAGCGACACGAGATCATCGACGAACCAGTGAAGTCGTGCGTGATAGGTGAATCCGGAAGTTTCGGCGTCGTCGATCAAAGACAATTGCGTGTAACCGGCGCTCGCTTCGCCGAGAAGCAATCGGGAGAACTCGAACTCCGCACCGGCGGCGAGGCGCCAAGCGTCGCGATCTCCTTGCCGGTCGCGATATCGGCCTAGCCGCGTGGCCGCTTCGGCAAAGAACGATAGGCCCGGGTGAGTCTCATGGCCGGCGCGGATACGAAACTCGCCTTCCCAGCCGCTGCGAAAGTCCTGTGAGACGCCGAGGCCGGATGCCGTCGTCTGCCTTTCGTAGTCCACTGCGGTGACCTGCAAACCGCCTGCGAATTGAAAGCGGGAAATGTCGTATTCGATGCCCGCCTCGAACGGAACACGGCGATACTCGGCGCGCGTCGTATAGGGTTCGAAAACACCATCGACGAATATGCCGTTGTCGATCGTTTTCTCGGCACCCTGCAAGAACGATACGGCGCCGCGGAGCGCAACGGGGCTGGCGTCGAAAGCAGCGGCGGCCCGAACATCGACCTCCGTCACGTCGTTGTCGGGCGACCCCGGATACCAGATCTGCCCGATGGCGGCGTCGAGGTTGAGCACATATGGCCCGATGTTTCGGACGGCCTCCATCATCGAACGCAACGAAAGCTCGCTGCTCGACGGCCCGCCGCCGCGCGTCAAAGTGATGTTGTCGTCATAGCCCGCGCTAGCCGAGATGGAGGGACGCACCTCCCATCCCTCGACGACGAGGCCATCCGGCCGGCTGGTCCAACTGAAGCGTTCGCCGACGCTCTCCGGTTCGTCGGCCAAAGCCGCACGCATATAACCGACGGCCCAAACCGGCAGTGCCAAGACAGCGAGCAGAACGAACCTTGAGTGCAACGACGGTGACCTTGGCGGCGAGCGGGCGATCAGCCTCGGTCTTAGGCTCGCGTCGTTAAGAACCGTTTAAGTGACGCCAGCTATCGTGCCGTCGAACGAGGACCAAACATGACCATTCTCAGACTTCCCCTGGCGCCCGCCGTTGCCCTGTTGGCGTTCAGCGTGAGCCTAAGCGCTTGCACCGGCCAGTTGATCAGCGTTCGGGCCGAAGGCCCGGGCGAACGATCATTAGGAGGGGAACGTCTTTCCGCGGCTGGCTACCGCTTGGCAGCCGGCGATCGGGTGCGGGTAACCGTGTTTGACCTGACCGCCACGAGTAGCGAGCACACGGTCGACGACACCGGCGCGATTGCGGTCCCCTCCATCCAACCGGTCACGATTAAGGGTGGAACGACAAAGGATGCGGCCCTCGCCATCGCAAACGCGTTCGGCCAGGCTGGGCTTTATCGCAACGCCCGCGTCTCGGTCGACATTCTTGCCTACGGGCCGTTTTACATGTTCGGCGAGGTCGCCAAGCCGGGTGAATTCGGCTACCGGCCCGGCCTGTCCTTGTTCGCCGCCGTAGCAATGGCCGGCGGACATACGTATCGCGCGAACAAGGGACGCGTCTTCATTAGACGGGCAACCGACGTCGTTGAAACGGAATACGACTTGGAATCGGACATCGCGATCCTGCCGGGCGACGTCGTCCGTGTCCCCGAAATTCAGCTCTAACGCCCCATTCGTTCGAACGGTACCCAGATGGATCCCTGGCTTGATGGTCCAAGGGCGGCCCAGTCGTGGTCGCGTCTTCTTTAGTTCTCAAGACTTGCTCGCTATCGCGCATGCGACCATTCAGTCGTCGCTGACACTCTCCTGTGCGCAGCTAGCTTAGTGGGCACGCGTTAACCCAGATTCCCACAGATCGGCATCGACCTCGGGCTCAGGCGAGACCTGGCGGTGATTTTGCACGATGAACGTCCATCGGCCATCTCAATCGTCAATTTGGAACACCCGTGCGCAACGTCTTCGGTCTTAACCACGCCGCGTCGGCGACACCATTGCCGATCGTGAAGGCCGCCACGTTGGGCGTCCAAAACGATACAGCCGAGTGCGCCTTCTCTTCCGCTCTACAGAGACAACTACTATCGCGCGGCACCACAGCGCTCACGAGGACTGCATCATGAATCTCCGCGTCAAGCAGCCGTTGGTTGAACTGGACCGCTTCGAGCGCGGCGCCGAGTTGCCGTTTCCCGACAACCAGTCGTCGTTCGACATTGCAACGTTGCTGCGCGTCTTGAGCGCCCGCAAAGCAATCGTCCTGGGCACGATCGGTGTCGTGTTGACGCTTGTCCTCACCATATTTTTATTCATCGCACAGACCTATTCCGCGACCGCGGTGATGATGCTGGATCAGCGCAAGAACGCAGTCGCGGACGTCAACGCGGTTCTCAGCGGCCTCCCGGCGGACACAGCCTCGCTGCAGAATCAGATTCAGATCCTGACATCGCGGCAGTTGGCCTCGCGGGTCGTGGACAAGCTCAAGCTCGATCGCGACCCCGAATTCAATACCGAGATTGCAACGGGCTTCTGGGGCATTTTTGGCGCGGTGGAGGCCGCAGAGGGAAGAGCCAAGGGAGCAGCCGGAGATCGCATCATCGGCATCGGTCGCGAAGCAACAGTCAATCGGCTGCTCAAGCGCCTGACCGTCGCGCAAGCCGGTGTGTCGACATCCATGACGATCAGCATCGCCTCGATCGACGCCGTGAAATCCGCACGGCTTACGAACGCTCTCGCCGACGCCTATATCGAGGACCAGCTCAACACGAAGTTCGACGCCACGCTCAAAGCGACCGAGTGGCTGTCGAGCCGCGCCCGCCTCATGGCGGCGCAGGTGCAAACCGACGAAGCTGCGGTCCAGAAATACAAGGCCGAGAACGGCATCGTCGACACGGCGACCGGTGGATCGATCGTCGATCAGCAGACCGTGAGCGTGAGCGCTCAGCTCATCAATGCACGCGCCGACTTGGCGCAGCGGCAAGCGATCTACGACCGCGTCGTGCAGCTTCAACGCACGGGTCGCGCGGTGGAGGCAACTCAAGTCGTCGCCTCGCCGTTGATCGCGCAATTGCGCGGCCAGGAAGCGGAATTGCAGCGGCAAGAGGCTGAACTGTCGAACAGGTACCTGCCGAAACACCCCAGGTTGATCGACATCCAATCGCAGAAGCAGGACACCAGGCGCAAGATCGCCGTCGAAATCGCGCGAGCCATAGACGGCCTCGCCAACGATGTCGCGGTTGGACGCGCCAATGTCCAATCGTTGCAGCAGAGCCTGGAACAGGTTCAATCGACGTTCCAAAATCAGAACAGCGCATCCGTTCAACTGAAGGCGCTCGAGTCGATCGCGTCGTCCAGCCGCTCGATCTATGAAGGACTTTTGTCGCGCCTGAAGGAAGTCCAGGGACAGGAAGGGATCGCTGCCGCGGATTCGCGGGTCATCTCGAGAGCAACCGTGCCGACCATCGCCAGCCCGCATTTCGCGACGGTCGTCGGCATCGCGATCCCGGCAGCTCTGGTGATCGCCATCTTCTTTGCTTTTCTGGCGGAAGCTCTCGATCCCAGCCTGCGCACCACCGGACATGTGGACCGGTATCTCGGCCTTCGAGTGCTCGCCACTGTGCCTGAGCTCAATGCGCAGAGCACGAGCCGCAGTCCCGCCGACGTTGTCGTCGATGAGCCCTCCTCCTCGTTTGCCGAGTCGATCAGGGGGCTTTATCTCGGCCTCTCTCTCGAGAACGCGGAGGACGCGCCCAAAGTAGTGCTGGTCACCTCGGCCGTTCCCGGAGAAGGCAAAACCGTCATCGCGGTCAACCTCGCACGCCTCGCCGCTCGCAACGGACGACGCGTTGTCATTGTCGACGCCGACTTTCGCCGTCCTGCGGTCGCCCGCACGATGCAGGTCGCCTCTCCGGCCGGCGGCATTGTCGACGTGTTGGAGGGCCGATCGCCTTTGGAGCAAAGCGTCGTAAGCGATGGACGGTCGCGGGCGTTCGTGCTGTCCGGCGCCGTGAAGGCGGGCGATCCTTCCGATTTGATAACGTCGGATGCGCTTCGAAACCTGATTGCGACCCTCCGCGGCAAATACGATTTGGTCGTTATCGACTCCGCGCCTCTGCTCCCGGTTCACGACACGCTGCTGCTCTCGCAGTTCAGCGATGCCGCGCTCTTTGTCACCCAATCGGGCAAGACATCGCGGGACGCGGTGGTCGCCGCACTTCGCTTGTTGAAGTCGACGAAAACATTTGTCGCAGGCGTCGCTCTGACCCGCACGAAAATCGATCCGCGTTACGAGTATCAGAACTATCTCAACGCGACGCCGGCCGGCGCCCCACCGGCTTCCGTCGGCTTGGGTCAACGTATTCTAGCGGCATCGACAAGCGGCGTGAACAGGCTGCGCCATCTGGTGTTTCAAACAAACACAACGCACGCCCACTAAGGGGCATCGAAGGCACGGAGCCGGGCGCGAGACATGGAAAAGCTGCTAGAGAACGACGGTGTGCTGGAAGTATCAGAGAGCGCGGGCGATGACGGCGCGGGCGCCTCGGAGGCAGTGCGCCCCCAAGCGTCTGAGCGCACATTGCCACCCGGCGTCCTGCCGTTCGATTCCCATCGCTATCGCCCACCTGCCGGCGCGTTTCAGGCCAAGGGCGCACGGCTGATCCTCACGCTCGCAGAATCGAGTTCAATTGTAATCTCGAGCGTCGTTGGCGGCGTCCTCTATCATCAGTTCGCACTCGCATCGCCTGGCAACCCGCTCGCGCTGATGGCCGTTGGTCTGCTCGCTGCGATTTTCTTTTCCGGAACCATGGGCGCGATCGAAATCAATCAGCGGCTTCGTCGGCTCGACGGTGCGGACGCAATCCGCGACGTGACAGTGGTCTGGATTGGAACCATCTTGTGCGTCACCTTCTTCGCCTTCTCGCTCAAGGCGGGCGATGCGCTGTCCCGCGGCTCGATGCTGACATTGCTGGTGACAGGATACTTCGGCCTCCTCGCCACGCGCACGGTCGTCACGCGTCTTGTCGTCAAGCACTATCGGCCCGGGCGCTTGATCGGGCACCAAGTCATTGTCGTCGGCGCCGAAGGTGACCCGGCGCTCGAGGCGCTTCGGGCCGAATTGAGCCGCGCCGGCTACGCTGAACCTCGCATTGTACGCGTCAACGCCAAGTGCGGTCCGCGGGAGTGGCAGCGCGAATGTGCGACCTCGATGGCGCGCGTACTGGGTTTGGCGCGCACGGCCGATAACGGCGAAATCTGCATCCTGGCCGCTGGATTTGGCGATCAGCGCCTGCGAGAGATTGTCGTTGGCCTGCAAGTGATCCCACGCGCCGTTCGAATTATTCCCACGCCGGCACTCGAACAGCTCTTACACTTGCCGATCCGCACCATTGGCACGCTCCATTCGGTTGAGCTTCAGAAGGCGCCGTTGAACGTCGTCCAGCGTGCATTCAAGCGCGCCATGGACGTCGCATTGTCTTTAGCGGCGCTTCTCGTCTTCGCGCCGTTCTTCCTGATCGTCGGCATTGCGACGAAGCTGGATTCGCGAGGTCCGGTGTTGTTCAAGCAAACGCGTCTGGGTCATCGCGGCGTGGCGTTCGACATCTTCAAGTTCCGCACCATGACCGTGAGCGAGAACGGTCCCGAGGTGAAGCAAGCGCAAGCCCAAGACCTTCGCGTCACCCGCGTCGGCCGTTGGCTCAGGAAGACCAGCATCGACGAACTGCCGCAGCTGATCAATGTCCTGCGCGGCGAGATGTCTCTCGTGGGACCTCGCCCGCATGCGGTCGCCCACGATCGGTATTATTCGATCCTGATCGACAATTACGACGTCCGCCAGCACGTCAAGCCCGGTATCACGGGCTGGGCCCAGGTCAACGGCTATCGCGGCGAGACATCGTCTCCCGATCTTATGCGCCGGCGGGTCGAGTTCGACATCTGGTACGCCAAGAACGCGAGCATTCTGCTCGACTGTCGCATCCTCGTGCTGACGGTCGTCGAAGTCCTGCGGCAACGAAACGCTTACTGACGCTTAAAAGGGTACACGGATATGAAAACAGCACTCGTCTGCGGCGCCGGCGGTTTTATCGGCAGCCATCTGGTCAAGCGTCTCAAGCGCGAAGGGTTTTGGGTTCGCGGCGTCGATCTCAAGTTTCCGGAGTTCTGCGAGACCCAGGCCGACGATTTTCTCATCGGCGATCTGCGAGATCAAACCATTTGCCGCGAGATCGCCGACCGCAGGTTCGACGAGGTCTACCAGCTGGCCGCCGACATGGGTGGCGCGGGTTACATCTTCACCGGCGAGCACGATGCCGACGTCATGCACAACTCGGCGACCATCAATCTGAACATGGTCGAGGCCTGCCGGCGTAGGAACATTCGCCGGGTTTTCTATTCGTCGTCGGCCTGCATGTACCCGGCCTACAATCAGGAAGACCCCGACAACCCCAACTGCGCCGAGGCCTCGGCCTATCCGGCCGCACCCGACAGCGAGTACGGCTGGGAGAAACTGTTCAGCGAACGCCTCTATCTCGCTTATGGCCGTAATCACGGCATGGAGTGCCGGGTGGCGCGCTTCCACAACATCTTCGGCCCCGAAGGCACCTGGACGGGAGGCAAGGAGAAGTCGCCCGCCGCGCTCTGCCGCAAGGTGGCGCAAGCCAAGTTGGGCGGCGAGATCGAAATCTGGGGCGACGGCAATCAGACCCGCTCGTTCCTTTACATCGACGAATGCATCGACGGCGTGCTGCGTCTGACCCGCTCGCCTCATACCGGCCCCTTCAACATCGGCTCCGAGGAGATGGTCACGATCAACCAGCTTGCGGCGCTGGTCATGGACATCGCGGG
>JANOFM010000296.1:0-4003 GCA_031413635.1 Alphaproteobacteria bacterium
GCGGCCGCCGCCGCACGCATCAACGCCGACCGCGGCATCCGCGCTGCGATCTTGACCGGCGCCGGCAAAGCCTTCTCCGCCGGCGGCGACCTGAAGGCGATGCGCGAGCGCGGCGGCGCCTTCGCCGGCCCCGGCGTCACCATCCGCGAGCGCTACCGCAACGGCATCCACAAAATCGTGCGCAGCGTCTGGAACCTCGAAGTCCCGTTGATCGCCGCCGTGAACGGCCCGGCGATCGGCCTCGGCAACGACGTCGCCTGCCTCGCCGACACCCGCATCGCAAGCGACACCGCCATCTTCGGCGCCACGTTCCTGAAGATCGGCCTCATCCCCGGCGACGGCGGCGCCTGGCTCTTGCCCCGCGTCATCGGCATGGCCCGCGCGAGCGAGCTGCTCTACACCGGCGACACGATCGACGCGCAAACGGCGCTGAGCTGGGGCCTCGTTTCAAAAGTCGTGCCCGCCGCAGGTCTGATGGACGAGGCGATGAAGTTGGCGAACCGCATGGCCGCCCAACCTCCCGACGTGCTGCGCATGACCAAGCGCCTGCTGCGCGAAGGCCAAGCGACAAGCTTCGACAACATCATGGAACTCTCCGCCGCGATGCAGGCGTTGGCGCACCACACCGAAGATCACACCGAAGCGGTGAACGCCTTCTTCGAAAAGCGTCCGGGGAACTACAAGGGGCGCTAGCCCCTTGGGACCGCGTGCATCCCGCCCGCCCTTACGGAAGCAAGAAGAGCGGGCAGGATGCACGCGGTCCCAGGGCGGAAGCTTGTGCTTCCTTGCGCGCTCTAGTCTACTCCCCTCACCGCCATTCAAATTTTCGGAGCACCGCCCATGACCATCGGCATCGTCGCAACGTTGAAAGTGAAACCAGGAAAAGAATCTGAATTCGAGGCCGTTTTCCTCGCGCTTCAAGCGCACGTGAAGGAAAACGAACCCGGCGCGCTGCAATACGAACTCTTTAAATCGAAAACCCCATCGACCTATATCGTGATGGAACAATACAGATCCGAAGCCGACCTCGCCGCCCACCGCACGACGCCGCACATGGCGGCGGCGGGACCCAAGCTCGGCGCGGTGCTCGACGGCCGCCCCCAAATCGACATCCTCGAGAAGCTGTGAGATCGCCATGGATATCGGCTTCAGCAAAGACGATCTGAAATTCCGCGATGACGTGCGCACCTTCATCGCCGAAAAATACGACGACGATCTGCGCCGCAAAATGGCGTTCACGAAGAACGGCTATCTCGACAAGGCCGGCCAAGTGAAATGGCAGAAGGCGCTTTTTGAGCGCGGCTGGATCGCGCCGAACTGGCCCAAGGAACATGGCGGCGCCGGCTTCACCGCGAACCAGAAATATATCTTCGACATCGAAATGGCGGCCGCCGGCACCCCGATCGTGAGCCCGATGGGCACGAAGATGGTGGCCCCCGTCATCATGGCCTTCGGCAACGAAGCGCAGAAGAAACGCCACCTGCCGGCGATCCTCGCCTCCGACATTTGGTGGTGCCAAGGCTATTCGGAGCCGGGCTCGGGCTCCGACCTCGCAAGCCTCGCCATGCGCGCGGAGGACAAGGGCGATCATTACCTGTGTAACGGCACCAAGATCTGGACCACGCATGCCCAGTGGGCCGATTGGATTTTCTGCCTCGTGCGCACGACGCCCGGAAAAAAGCCGCAGGAAGGCATCTCGTTTATCCTGATGGATATGAAAACGCCGGGCATCACGGTGAAGCCCATCGTCACGCTCGACGGCCCGCCCGACAACGAACAGGAAATCAATCAAGTCTTCTTCGACGACGTTCGCGTGCCGAAGGAAAATCTCATCGGCAAACAGGACGAAGGCTGGACCTACGCGAAGTATCTATTGGAGTTCGAACGCGGCAACGCCTACGCGCCGGGCCTAAAACGCTCATTGAAAAAGGTCCGCACGATTGCCGCGACCGAAGGCTTGGACGGCGGCAAATTGATCGAAGACGCCGAATTCCGCCGCAAGATCGAAGACATCGAAATCCAGCTCCATGCACTCGAATTCACCGAGCTGCGTCTATTCTCGAAAATGGCGGCGGGCCAACGCCCGGGTGCCGAAAGCTCAATGCTGAAGACGCGCGGCACGGAACTCCAGCAGGCGATCACGGAACTGGCGCTTGAGGCGGTGAACTATTCCGCCATGCCCTTCGTCCAAAACCCATGGACCCGCACAAACGAACCCTGGCCGCAACCCGACTATGCAGTGACGACCGCACCCTACTATTTCAGCCTGCGCAAGGCCGCGATCTACGCCGGCTCGAACGAAATCCAGCGCAACATCATGGCGAAGTTGGTGTTGGGACTGTGAAGGAGGATTGATTGGCGAAATCGGGCGCGAAGGTCGCCATTGTCACCGGCGCGGCGCGCGGCATCGGCGCGGGCGTGGCTGCCGGGCTCGCAAACAAAGGCTACGCGGTCGCGCTGATCGGCCTCGAGGGCGATCTCTTGCGCCGGAACGTCAAGGCCATCGGCGAGCGTGCGATGTCGTTCGAAGTCGACGTCACCGACCGCACCGCGCTGGGCAGCGCCGTCGAAAGTGCGCGCGAACGCTTCGGCCGCATCGACGCAGTCGTCTCGAACGCCGGCATCGCGAACTACGAACTCATCCGCGACATGACGGTCGAAAACTTCCGCCGCGTCATGGCGGTTAACGTCGAGGGCACGTTCAACGTCGCGCAGGCGACGCTGCCGCATCTGATCGAATCCAAGGGTTACTTCCTAGCCGTCGCTTCGATCGCCGCCGCGATCGCGCCGCCGGGGCTAGCCGCGTACGGCGCCAGCAAGGGAGCGACCGAGAACTTCACCAACACGCTGCGCAGCGAAGTCGTGCATTTCGGCGTCGATGTCGGCGTCGCCTATTTCAGCTGGCTCGCAACCGATCTGGTCAAGACTGCAGGCGAGCACCCGGCATTTACCCACATGCGCACGCATCTTCCCGGTCCGCTCAAAGCGGTGTCGCCCGTCGATACCGCGGTGCAGGCGATCGTTGATGGCGTCGTGCGCCGCAAGCGCCGCGTCATGGCGCCAAGCTGGCTGCGTTTCCCGCTTGCCCTGCGCTGGTTCGCCGCCGCCAACCCGTCGCCGTTCAAGCCGCATATGGCCGAGATCGAACGTCTGTGCGCGGAAGAAGCGAAGAAAAACGCCGCACTCATTACCGACCCCGCGCGCCGCTAATGCCGCCCTGAGAAGGCGCCCGCGATCAACTCCATTAGCATTTTGCGCGCTCTGCGCAGCGTCCAAAATATGAGCGCAACGCCGAGCGCGATGATAAGCGCCGCCAACCACGGCGTTAGCAATTGTTCGCCGGCGCCTGTGCCGAACCCCAAAATGCGCAGCTGATAATGCTCGTCGTCGATGAGAAACAGTCCCGCGCGATCGGGACGCAAGAAGCTGTTGAGCGCGGCGACCGCAACCGAGAACCCCACGGCGCCCGCCGTGGCAAGGCCAAGCGCCCGCACGAAATAACCGGTTCCACGCGCCGCATAGAGCGCCACCGCGCGAAGGGTCAATGCGAATCGTCCCTGCTGAAGCGGCGCTCGGAAGATGGCATCGGCAAGGAGCGGCGCCAGAAACTCCCTCGGATCGCCGACGCGCTCCAAAGCGGCTTGCAGGTTCGCGAACTCGTCGCCCCCGCTGGTGTCGTTTGCGAGGATGTCGCGCACGTGCGCCTTGAGATCGTCGATCAGTTCGCGCCGCACCGGCGAAGCCAACGGCGAAAGCACGGCCTCCGCGCGCAGAAAATAGAGCCGCCAAGCATACCGTGCGCGCGCATCCTTAAACATCCTTGCGCTCCTTGATGGTTCTCGCGCGTTCGACGGCGCGCGCGATGTCGGCCCAAATTTCGCGCATGCCCTCAAGTGCTGCCTGCCCGGTCTTGGTCAGCGCGTAATGCTTGCGCGCCGGGCCCGTCTCCGTGTGCTCCCATCGATGGCGCACGAAGCCTTCGTTCTTGAGGCGCAGCAGGATG
>JANOFM010000297.1:0-8796 GCA_031413635.1 Alphaproteobacteria bacterium
CGGGCCAGGCGGGTTTTTCCAGTTCGTTCCGTGACCGCCGCGTGGACCGGGCGGGTTGTTGTCGCGGTCGCGCCACGCATGTTGGTCGGGCGAGGCACCGGGGCCGCCTTGCGGTCCGGGCGGGTTTTCCCAATTCGTGCCGCGACCGCCGCGCGGGCCGGGCGGATTGTCGTCGCGGTCGCGATGACGCCAGCCTTGCCGATCGGGTGACGCGCCGGGACCACCTTGCGGACCGGGTGGATTTTCCCAATTCGTTCCGCGGCCGCCGCGTGGGCCGGGCGGGTTGTTGTCGCGGTCGCGATGGCGCCAATTCGACCCACCGCCGCCTTGATGCTGTTGTTGTTGTGCGTGATCGCCGCCGTGTCCGCCGCGTCCTCTACCGCCCTCGCCGCGATCGGCCAAGGCCGGCCCCGCGAGCAGGCTCAAGCTCAGCGCAGCTGCTACAGCGGGAGCTAGAGATTTTAGTCTCATCTCAATATGACCCTTTCATTCTAACAGTCCCCAATTTCGGCTTTTGCGCTTTGGGGGCTGAATGGTGCATGAACGGACAGTTCAGACAGAGGGCGAGGCATGCGGATACTCCTGATCGGGGGAGCTGGCTATATCGGCAGCTCGATCGCGTATCATCTGATCGACCAAGGGCACCGGCCTGCGGTGTTCGACAATCTGTCCACCGGCTCGCGCGAGGCCATACCGCCCGGCGTCGATTTCGTGGAGGGCGATTGCGGCGATTCGGCTGCACTGGCTTCGGCGATCGCCGCCCTCAAGATCGAAGCGGTCATTCAGTTGGCCGCTGCCATCCGGGTCGAGGAGTCGGTTGCCGAGCCCGCCAAATACTATTTCAACAACACCGTGAAATCGCTGACAGTGTTCGACACCTGCGCAAAGGCGGGGGTCAAGGACTTCGTGTTCTCCTCGACGGCTGCTGTTTACGGGGCGCCGGAGGCCACCTTGATTGCCGAGGACGTTCCGACCGTGCCGGTTAATCCGTATGGACACTCGAAGCTGGCGTGCGAGTTCATGCTGAGGGACATCACGCGGGTCAGCCGAATGCGGTCGACGATTTTGCGCTATTTCAACGTCGCGGGCGCGGACCCGAGGCTTCGCACCGGGCTGCGCACCGAGAACGCGACGCATTTGATCAAGGTCGCCTCGGAAGTGGCCGCGGGCGAGCGTGCGGCGCTCGACATTTTCGGTACCGACTATCCGACGCCGGACGGGACATGCATCCGCGACTATATTCACGTGATGGATTTGGCGCAGGCACACGAGCTCGCCCTTACCAAGCCGGGGCGCGAAGGCGATACGCGCGTCTTCAATTGCGGCTATGGCACGGGCCATTCGGTGAGAGAGGTGGTGGCGGCGTTCGGGAAGGTGTTGAACCACACCCTGCCGACGCACGACCGGCCCCGGAGGCCAGGCGATGCGCCGGCGATCGCATGCGACTCGGCCAAGCTCAAGCGCGAGCTCGGATGGACGCCGAAACATGCCTCGCTGACGACGATTGTCGAGACCGCGCTGAATTGGGAACGCAAGTTGGCGGCGGCCCGGGGCTAAAAAAAGCGCTCGCGGATCCCATTGCTGGGAAGCGCGAGCGCAGACGTCACCTTGGCCTTCATTCTTGGCTTATGGGCGCAACTAAACGCGCACGCCGAACTTTGCGCAACGGAAATTTCCCGTCATGCACAGGCAAATGTTTTAGCATTGCGATCAGTGCGCGCGTGCGACAAGCGAGTCAATTTCCGATACGCAGTGATGCGCAATTCAGTTCGCGCTCGGCTGAATCATTTTTTCAGGGGCTCGCTTACATTTTCCGACTGTCATAGGCCCAATGCATCAGTGCTTGGCGTTGGCGGCGGCGGCAACCGAGGTCGCCTTCGTCGCAATTGTTGCGAATCTGCGCGATGTGCCGGCGCATCGCCTTCCAGCGTTTGATTTGCCGGCGATCCTCTTCCGGCAATCTGCGGCCCATGTAGTAGCGGCAATACCATTGGAACCATCCGCGCGGATCGTCGGGATGAATCCAGCCTTTCGCACGCCAGATCGAAAGCGGTTGGCTGGCGTCGACGCCGAAGCAATTGAGTTTTGGGTTACGCCGCTCAGTCGACAGTTTCGCGCGAGCAAACCAACTCTTGGGAAATTCGTCGCGGGCATCGGTCATGTATTTTCCGGCGAAGACACCGAGTTCCAGCATTTGCGGCGGCGTCAGCTCGGGAGCAAACTCGGGATCGAAGTCGCGGCCGACCGGCGCGGAGAGGGCGTAACGATAGTCGGCCTGCATCCGGTCGTTGACGATGACGGTCCTTTGGCGCACGGGCTTGCTTCCTCGACGTTGACTGCTGCCCGACATACGCGGCTCAGGCGATTTGGATCACACTATCGGCGGCACGAGCGGGTGACGTTACGTTCGACTGGCCGACACTCCGCCAGATCCCCGCCTGGGCGAGCAGCGGCTCCATGTGCGGCGGCTTGGATTGATGGTAAGTGTCGTTGAACGGCAGATGATAGTCCGGGAGAGAGACATGCACGATCTGGTTATTCGCGGTGGGCTGGTGGTCGATGGAACGGGCGGCAAGCCTTTTGCCGGGGACGTGGCGATCGACGGCGGGCGGATCACCGCTGTCGGACAGATCGGCGCTCGTGGCCGGGAAGAGATCGATGCCCGGGGCAAGGTCGTCGCGCCGGGTTTTGTCGACATTCACACGCACTATGACGGTCAAGCGACATGGGATGCCGAGATGGCGCCGTCGAGTTGGCACGGCGTGACGACCGTGGTCATGGGTAACTGTGGTGTGGGCTTTGCCCCTGCCCGTCCCGACCGGCATCAATGGCTGATCGGCTTGATGGAAGGCGTCGAAGATATTCCCGGAACCGCACTGGCCGAAGGAATGACTTGGGATTGGGAGAGCTTTCCCGAGTATCTCGACGCGTTGGAGAAACTGCCGCGCACAGTCGATGTGGGGACGCACGTGCCGCACGGCGCGGTGCGGGCTTATGTGATGGGCGAGCGCGGCGCGCGCAACGAAGAACCCACAGAAACCGATATCGCGCGCATGTCGCAACTCGTCGAGGAAGGATTGCGGGCCGGCGCACTCGGGTTCTCGAGTTCGCGAACCATCTTGCACCGATCGGTCGATGGCGAACTGGTACCGGGAACGACGGCGACGAAGGAAGAGTTGCTGGGCATTGGCCGCGCCATGGGTCGCGTCGGCTACGGCGTGTTCGAAATGGCGTCGGACTTGAAGCGCGAGTGGAACGAGTTCGAATGGATGGGTCAGTTGAGCCGCGAAACCGGCATGCCCGTCACCTTTGCGATGCTGCAATCGATCGCCAAGGAACTGCCCTGGGAAGAGCAGATGTCGACGATGCAAGCCGAAAACGCCAAGGGCGCAAACATCCGCGCGCAGATCGCGTTGCGCGGCACGGGCATATTGATGGCATGGCAAGGCACGGTGCATCCGTTCCGCTTCAAGCCTGCATGGCAAGAAATCGCAAACCTGCCGTGGCAGGAACAACTCTCGCACCTGCGCGATGCGGCTTTTCGCCAACGAATGATCGCGGAGGCTTCGGTTTATCCTGAGACCGATTTGGCCGCACTCCTAATGGTGGTGACGCAAGGCTGGTTCACCCAATACGAGATGGGCGAGGCGTTTAACTATGAACCCACTCCGGCCGAGACGATCATGGCGCTGGCCAAAGCTAAGGGCGTCAGCGGCGACGAATATGCCTACGACCTGCTGATGCGGAATAGCGGCACGGGGTTTATTTATCTCCCGTTGTTGAATTACGCCGACGGCAATCTGGATTTCGTGCAGGGTTTGTTGCAACGCGAGGATGCGGTGATCTCGCTGTCGGACGGCGGCGCGCATTGCGGCACGATTTGCGATGCGGCTTCGCCCACGTTTCTTTTGCAGCATTGGGTGCGCGACCGCGCGCGCGGCACAATCCCGATCGAGCTCGCGATCAAGCGGCAATGCCGGGACACCGCGTTGCTCTATGGTTTGAACGACCGGGGCATTTTGGCCAAAGGCTATTTGGCGGACGTAAATGTGATCGACTTGGCGGCGCTGAAGTTGGGCAAACCTTGGATGGCGTTCGACCTTCCGGCCGGCGGCAAGCGCCTGTTGCAGAAGGCGGAAGGCTACGTTGCGACCATCAAGAGCGGCCAGGTCACATTCCGCAATGGAGCACTGCAGACCGCGCGGCCCGGAAAAGTCATTCGCGGCCCGCAAAAGGCGCCCATGGCGATGGCAGCGGAGTAGTTCGCTTGCGGCTTGTGCCAGTCGCTTGAAGTCTTGACTCCGAAACCCATCCAGGTCGTCGTGGCCGGGCTTGACACACGTCTGTCCGGTTCAACTCAACACTAAAAGACGCGTCATGGCAGGGCTTGACCCGGCTATGACGGTTTTTGCTATCGTTGGAGTGCCGTGTCTGTCTTTCAGTGACGAGATAACTGCGGTGCGTGCGCACACTGTCCCCAATTCGCTAAGCATCGCACAACCATCAAGCGAAGCGTTTTGAGGTCGTACCGCGCCAGGGTGCTAGCTATGGCGCGCTGCGATTTGCGCGTGTAGAGACGCTTCGAACCTTCGAACAAAGATTGGGTGTTCGAGGGTTCCTGCGGTTTGCCAGTGAGAGCGTTGGGGAACGCAATCGCGCGGGGGTGGATCGTGGTGGGTGGCAGTGGCCTCAGTGGCGCGGCGACGCGCGCGCTGTGGACACGTCGATTGGGGATCCGCGCGATGAGACGCTTCAGCGTCAGTACAAAACTTGTGTCTTTTGCAGTGTTTTTATCCATCGGCGGCGCGGCCGTCGATGCGGCTTTGGCCGGCGACCACAGGCATTCGTCCTGCCTCGAGGTCGAGTATCCCACAACGATCACGAGCGACAAGCGATGCGTTCGCGTCACGGAAATCGTGCACGGCGACGTCGTCAACAACGCTATGGTCGGCGACAGCAACAAAGACCGGCCGGGCTTTTTCGTCGGCGGTTATGGGCTGATCACGGGCGCGCTGATCAATAACGGTACGATCAAGGGCGGCGGCGACGATTGGGGCGCGCTGACGCTGGGCAAGAACGCCGACGTCCAAGGCGGAATATTCAACAACGGCACGATCGTTTCGGTCCGTACCAATGCGATCCAGCTCGGTTATCGCGAGGACGGCTATTGGTCGTATCCGCAACGCGCGGCGCTGACCGGGGATATCGTCAATGCGGGACTGATCGACGGTCACGACAATGGGATCGCGGCGCTCTATGGAACGATGTCGGGTGCTCTAATCAATCGGGCGGACGGTACGATCGAAGGCGGCGACATCGCGGTCTTCATCGCCGACAGCTTCACGCGGTGGAGCGGAGGAATTGAGAACTTTGGCCTGATCGAAGGCGGTCATGGCGGCGTGTCGATCAACGGCGGAGCGTTCGCCGGTGGTCTGTTGAATGCGGCGAACGCCTCGATATTGGCGCATGACGGCGACGCCGTATTTGCCACCGCAGCGTGGCTGGGCGATTTCGAGAACCGCGGCACCGTTCAAGGCGCGGATCGTGGCTTTGCCTATGTCGGGCCCTCGTTCGACGGCAATGCGATCAATTCCGGCGCGATCGAGGGCGGCGGCGCGGCGTTTTTCATGAACGCTTCCGCATTTACCGGTTCATTCAACAATTCTGGGGATATCGACGGCGGCACGACCGGCGTGTCGTTGATGACGGGTCATGTCGGCGGCGGGTTCACCAACAGCGGCTTGATCCGCGGCGAGACCGACCGGGGCGTTGCCATCGACACCGAAAGCTGGGGCACGAGCGCGGCGCGGGCCGACATCGTCAATACGGCGAGCGGCGAGATTATAGGCGGGGAAACCGGCTTTTGGCTGCGTGCGTTGTCGGTGTTCGGCGACTTCATCAACGACGGAGCGATATCGGGCGGCGGGAGCGACACCGGGATCTTTTTCGACGTCGAGGAATTCTTCGGCGATATCCTAAACCAAGGTGAGGTCGAAGCACCGTCGAATGCCGTTCATCTGACAATCGGAACGCTCAACGGCCAGGTCACCAATACCGGCACGATCACGGCAAGCGCGCCGAACGGCGTTGCAGTCGCGCTGGACATCGGCAACGGGACGACATTGACCAACGAGGCGGGCGGGTTGATCGCCGGCGACGTCATCTTGGGTGGCCAAGCCGCCTATACCGTCGTCGGGCATGAGGGCGGGATCGAAGGCGACATTCTGGGCAACGGCACATCGGCGTTCACCGCGGTCAATGACGACCGCCTGCTCGTCGCAGACGGGACGCAGTACTTCGTCGATGGGCAACTCGCCAATCTGTTGAGTTTCGACATCGAAGACGGCGGCATTGCGGTGATGGGCGGACGGTTCATCGGCGATCCGGATGGGCCCGGCTATGGCGCAACCAATGTCGATGCGCTGAACGTGAACGCCGGTGGGCGGCTTTACCTCGATAACAACACGATCCTGAACGTGGGGACGTTTACCCAAGATGCGGGCGGCGAGCTGACCTATCTCCTGGTCGCGCCCAGCGGTACCCCGGTTGCGGGCGCCGAGTTCGGTCGCATCGATGCGTCGGGGGCGGTGAGCCTTGCCGGTAAACTGAGCGTCATCCTCGATCCCTCCTCGTTCGGCGGCACGACGCAAACGGAGTTCACCTATACGGACATCATTCGTGGCTCTTCGGTCTCGGGCGAATTTCAGGATGTCGAAATCCAGGGCAACTCATACTTCTTCGAGTTGGCGCTGACCTATGGCGACAATGCGTTGAACCTCGAGGTCACACGGACGCCGTTCGACGTGACGTTCTGCGCGGAGCATCTGACGCAAAACAGCGGCGATCTTGGCGCCGCCCTGGAAGCCGCGTTCCTGGCCGGCGGATTCACGCCGGAGCAGATCGCGCTGTTCGATTTCATCGGACAGCTTGAGGACGTGTGCAGCGGCTATTTCGATCTCGGCGGCGCCGTATTCGGCGACATTCACGCGATCACCGTCGAAACGGCGGGCCCTTGGAAGAGCGCGGTGAACGACCGTGTGAATTCGACCGGCGCCACCTCGTGCGTGGTCGCGGGGTCCGGCGGTTGCTTGACGAAGTTCGTGCAAAACGAGGTCGGCGGAAGCGCCGTGCAGACCGACGCGAGCGATCCGTTCGCTTGGTTGCGGACGGGCGTGCGTCCTGAAGGCCAGTTAAGCGTCTGGGGCCGCATCTTGGGCGTTCAAGGCGACAATCAAGGTCGCCGCGGCGCCAACGGCTCGGACTTCACCGTGACGGGCGGCATCGCGGGCGCGGACTATGTGATATCGCCGCGCCTGATCGTGGGTGCGGCCGCGCAGTTGACGAACACCGACGTCGACATCAAGCACCGCCGCGATACGGCCGATGTGCGCAGCTTCGAGGTGGGCGGATATTTTTCGTATGGCGACGTCGATTTCTGCGTCAATGGCAATGCCAGCATTGTTTTTCACGACTTCAACACCTATCGCTTTCCGTTCGACGCGAACGCGCAAGGCGCCTATCAGGGGCGCACCGTTTCGGCTTACGCGGAAGCGGGTAAGGTGTTCGAGTTCGACATGTTGCGGGTGGAGCCAGTATTGGCGCTGAGTTACGCAGCGCTCGACACGGACGCCTATCGCGAGTCCGGTACGGCGGGTGTCGCGCTGCTGAATGTCGAAGGCGCGAGCCACCAATCGTTGAAGAGCATGACCGGCGTGCGCGTCGCCTATCCGCTCGACATTTTGGAGAGCGGGCGCAAGATCGTGCCGGAGATGCGCCTGTTGTGGGGGCATGAATATCTGGACGATCAAGCGCAGTTCCGTGCGGCGCTTTCGAGCCTGCCCGACAACCCGTTCACCGTGCGGGGCCAGAGGTTTTCACGCGACAGCTTGCTGGCCGGCGCGGGGTTGAACGTGCCGTTGTCGTCGCAGGCCGTGCTTTATTTGGATTACGATTTCTCGCTCAGCCGCGATCAATCGATCCAGAGCTTGACGCTCGGGGCGCGGATGTCGTGGTGAGTGGCGGTCGTTAGTCCCGCTTGACGGGCCTTTCTTCGCTACCAGGTCGCCCGCGCGCCAAGCGACAGGGTCCCTGAGCGGGCATCTTCGCTGAAGGCGCCTTCGGCGTCGACGAACCCGGTCACCCGGCCGCTTAGCGGTACCGTCATCGAGGTGCCGAGCGCGAACGTATCGCGAGCCGACGGCTCGCAATTGACGAAGAACGTTGCATCCGGAGCGCCCTGAAATGCCGCTTGAAACGTGTGGCGACGGTCGAGATATTCATGGCGCCACTCGACGCGAAGCTCGGGCACGAACTTTCGATCCCCCAAGTCATAGACGCGCGACAAGCGACCGCCCACCATCGACCGCAGAGAGTGAAGGTCGTCGGGATCGACGATCAAGCCGAGCCCTCCGGCGCCGTTTTCTTCGTACCGGTCGGTGAATTGCGAGGCGTAGTTCAAGCCGATATTCGGTTCGAGCCTGTAGCCGTCGACTTCAAAAATCGAACCGGCTTCCAAAGAGCCGGTTAGGCTTGTCGAGGGGAAACGAACCGCCGCGTTGTAGTCGATTGCGCCGACCGAGAAGTAGCGGTTCGTCTTTGAGCGCGTGCCGATGACGCTGGCGTTGCCGTTCACGTAGAGGTCGGCGCCGCCGTATGAAAAATACACACCGCCTTGGACCGCTTCGATCAGCGATTCGTTGCGGCTGGAGTCGAAGTCGGCCGTCGTTCTCACATATTGCCCGGCGACACCGACCAAGAGCGTCGCGTCGACGACATGGTCCGCGCCGCCGATGAGGC
>JANOFM010000298.1:0-65445 GCA_031413635.1 Alphaproteobacteria bacterium
CAACCCGGCCTGCGTGGCGGCGTGCCCGTCGGGCGCAATCTACAAGCGCGAGGAAGACGGCATCGTTCTCATCGATCAGGACAAATGCCGCGGCTGGCGCATGTGCGTCAGCGCCTGCCCCTACAAGAAAATCTATTACAACTACGTCAGCGGCAAGTCCGAGAAGTGCATCTTCTGCTATCCGCGCATCGAGGCGGGCCAGCCGACCGTCTGTTCGGAAACTTGCGTCGGGCGCATCCGTTATCTGGGCGTGCTGCTCTACGATGCCGATCGCATCGAAAAGGCGGCGAGCACCGCCGACGAAAAAGATCTCTACCAGGCGCAGCTCGACATCTTCCTCGATCCTTACGATCTGAAGGTCATCGAGGCCGCGCGCGCCGAGGGCATTCCCGACGCCTGGCTCGACGCCGCGCGCAACTCGCCCGTCTATAAGATGGCGATGGAATGGAAGGTCGCGTTCCCGCTCCATCCCGAATACCGCACCTTGCCGATGGTGTGGTACGTGCCGCCGCTGTCGCCGATCCAATCGGCGGTCGAGGCCGACCACATCGGCTTCGACGCCGGGCTTCCCGATCTGTCGAAACTGCGCATTCCCATGCGCTACCTCGCCAATCTGTTGACGGCGGGCGACACGAAGCCGGTCGAAGCGGCGATCCGGCGCATGTTCGCGATGCGGATTTTCATGCGCTCGCGCCACGTCGAGCGCAAGGAAAACGACGCGGTGCTGCGCGAAGTTGGACTCTCGCGCGTTCAAATGGAAGACATGTACAAAACCATGGCGCTCGCGGCCTACGAGGACCGCTTCGTCATCCCCTCGACGCACCGCGAGTATGCCGAGAACGCCTACGACCTGCGCGGCTCGTGCGGCTTCACGTTCGGCAACAATTGCTCGGACGGCGCCAGCGAGACCTCGCTGTTCGGCATGAAGAAGTTCCGCCAGAACACGCCCACGGAGACGATGTGATGAAAACCTATCGTGCGTTGGGCGCGCTTCTGACCTATCCGTCCCCAGAATTGATCGAGGCGTTGCCTGAAATTCGCGAGGCCTTGCGCCAAGAGGCGATGGCCGGGCCCGCGCATCTGTCCTCGATCGATGCGCTGATCGCGCACCTGGCGGCGGGCGACTTGATGGACGTTCAGGACGCCTATGTGTCGCTGTTCGACCGCACCCGCTCGATGTCGTTGCATCTCTACGAGCACCTCTACGGCGAGGCGCGCGAACGCGGCCAAGCCATGGTGCGCCTGCAGACGCTCTATAAATTTCACGGCTTCGCGCATGTGAGCGAGGAATTGCCCGACTATCTGCCGCTGTTCTGCGAGTTCCTGTCCCTGATGCCGGAGCGCACGGCGCGCACCATCCTGTCGGATGCGGCCGCCGTCATCGAAGCGCTCAATCAGCGCGCCGAAAAGCGCGGCACGCCTTATGCCGGTGTCTTTGCCGCGCTGACGAGCCTTGCCTCGAAAGAGGTCGATCGCACGCTGCTCGCCGAAATCATGCGCGGCGGCGGCGTTGAGGACGACAGTCTCGAGGCGCTCGACCGCGAATGGGAAGACGCGCCCGTCACGTTCGGCGAGGGCGATGCGGCGAAAGCCTGCGAACCCATGACATCGAGAGGATAAAAGCCATGTTCGATTATCTCCACCATTTCCTCTTCGGCATTTTTCCCTATGTGGCGCTCGCAATCTTTTTCGCGGGCAGCTTGATCCGCTTCGACCGCGAGCAATATTCCTGGCGGTCGGGTTCGAGCCAATTGCTGCGTAAGCGCCAGCTCGTCATCGGTTCGGTGCTGTTCCATGTCGGTATCTTGCTGCTCTTCGCCGGCCACTTCATCGGCCTGTTGACGCCGCACGAGGTCTACGAGGCGCTCGGCATTTCCGTGCCATCGAAGCAATTGTTGGCCGTCACCGCCGGCGGCATTTTCGGCACGATCTGCTTCGTCGGCTTGACGATCCTGCTTCACCGCCGCCTGTTCGACCCGCGCATTCGCGGCACCAGCGCGCCGATGGACATCTTCATCCTATGCCTCTTATGGGTGCAGCTGACCTTGGGCCTGATCACCATTCCCTTCTCGCTCCAACACATGGACGGCTCGGTAATGTTGGTCTTGTCGGAATGGGCGCAGCGCATCGTCACCTTCCGCTCCGGCGCGTCGGAATTGGTGACCGACGTGTCGCTCTCCTACAAGCTCCACATCGTCATGGGCCTCGTCATGTTCATGGTGTTTCCGTTCAGCCGTTTGGTTCATATCTGGAGCGCGCCGATCTGGTATCTCGGGCGCCGCGGCTATCAGATCGTGCGCACGCGCAGGCCCTCGTCGGGCGTGCGGAGGCCGGCGCCATGATTACGGTCAATGGAACCGAAATCGGGGACGGCGCAATCCTCGCCGAAATGCAGTACCACCCGGCGTCCTCGCGCGACGAGGCCATGTCCGAAGCGGCCGAAGCGCTCGTGGTGCGCGAACTGCTGTTGCAGCGGGCTGCCGCGCTGGCGCTGATATGGACGGCGGACGACGCCGAAAGCGAAGAACGCGCGATCGACGAACTTTTGAGGCGCGAATTGAAACTGCCGCGGCCCGATCCATCAGCCTATCGCCGCTATTACGACAACAACCGCGCCAAGTTTCGCAGCACCGATCTGTTCGAGGCTGCCCACATTCTCTATCTTGCCCCGCGCGACGAGCCGCAAGCGCGCACCCGCGCCAAGGCGTCGGCGGAACGCACGCTCGCGGTGCTGAAGGAACATCCCGACCGCTTCGCCGAAATCGCGAAATCGGAGTCGCGCTGCGCATCGTCGGGTGAGGGCGGCAGGCTGGGCCAAGTGGCGGCCGGCGAAACCGCGCCCGAGATCGACACGTTTCTGCACGCGCTCGAGGACGGCCAAATGTGTCCCGTGCCGGTGGAAACCGAGTACGGCGTGCACGTCCTGAAGCTTCACCGCCGGATCGAGGGGCGGCAATTCGCCTTCGAGGACGTCGAGGCGCAAATCGCGCGCGATCTCAACGCCGCCACCTGGCGCCGCGCGGTGAGTGGCTATATTTCCTTGCTGGCGGCGAGCGCGGACGTGAAAGGCATTTCCGTCAGAGCGGCGATCTCGGCGTTGGTGCAGTGAAGCGGCGCAGTCTCACGTGACGTCGCGGCCTTCGGGCACGATGTAGACGACTTCACCCAAATCGTTTCTGATGGGGGTGAGAGAAATATCGATCTTTCGAATGTCGCCCTCGCCGCGGCGAAGCTCGGCCGTATAGCGCACCGGTTCGCCGCGCGCGGCGTCGGCGATCGCGTTCTTTAGCCGCTGGCGCGCGGTGTCGTCGGGCGCCAGATCGCTGCCCGCCCACGGCAAATCCCATAGAGGCAGGCCGGCCAGCTGGGATTGGCCTTCTGTCATCAGGCGGCCGGCGCGGTTGATCTCGAGCACGGCACCGTCTGGCGCGATGAGTCCGATCGCCTCGAACGCATGTTCGAAGATGGCGCGAAAACGGCGTTCGCTTTCCTTGAGTTTTTCTTCCTGCAGCCTGCGCAGTGTTATGTCGCGCACGTGCGCGGTGTAGGTCAGCACACCGCCGACCGCGACTTTGGTGATGGCAACTTCCATGGGGAATTCATCGCCGCCTTTGCGTAGGCCGACAACATGACCGCGCTCGTTCATTTGGCGAGAGGCCTGTTTGCCGACACCGAATCCGGCCACGTCGTCGCCATGGCGATGACGGTAGCGTTCGGGCATCAACATCGGCAGCGGGCGCCCCAACACTTCTTCAGCTCGATAGCCGAAGATCTGTTCGGCCTTCAAATTGAAAAATTCGATCGTCTGCGCAGCGTCGGCCGAGATGATGCCGTCTTCGGCCACCTGCAGAATGCGCGACGCCTTGAGATGGGCTTCCTTGAAGGACACTTGCTCCCGGCGGCGCGCCGTATTGTCGCGAAGCGTGATGAAATAGCGCCGCTCGCCGGCAACCTGCCGCTCGACGACGCGCACATCGACCGGCATTTGCTTGCCGGATTTCGTCTGAGCGATCAGATCGAGAAACCGCGATTGCGCATCGTCGGATTCATGCGCCCAGCGATCGAGCCACTTCATGGCGTCGGCGCGCCGGTCGGGTTGTTGCGGAACGAGCATCGCAATGCTGCGGCCCACGACCTCGGATTGGTCGTACCCCAACAGCTTTTCTGAGGCTGGATTGAAATAGGCGACTGTCCCGTCGACCGCCGCCACGATGATCGCCTCGGGCACGCCTTCGACGAGCGCGCGAAAAAATTCGGGCGAAAGCCGATCCTTGGCCGGTGATTGCGTGTCGCGCGTCGAAACCGTCATCGTCGCCCTTCGTAGAAATGGACCGGCGCACCCGCCGAGGAGGCGGGCGGGAAGCGCCGATCCGGTCGAAGCCGTTATTCCGCCGCGACTTCGAGGCTCGGCGCGCCGCCCTCCATTTGATGAAGAATGCGCATGTCCTCCGCGATCTTAATCCCCGCCTCCTCATATTTTTTGCGCACGCGCGGCGTGATTAGTCCGACGCGAGCAATGGCGGGCAACATCAAGTCGTCCAGCGAATGGATCTGTCCGGGCGGCAGTTGCGTCAACACGCCCATGTCCGCCGCCTCGCCGAGACCCTTGAAGAAGTCGTCGGGGTCGATCTCGGAATTCTTCAAGACTTCCATGAAGCCCGGATCGGCCCGGCTGGCCAACGTTTGCCCGCCGCCGACTTGCGTACCCTGGACGATCAGATAGATCGCATTGAACGCAAAGTCTGCCAAATCCTCGCGCGACGCCTCGTCCAGTTTCTTGATCACCGGTCCCAGGAACACATGCCCGAACGAAACGTGGCGCGACTCGTCGCGCATCACATTAAAGGTCAGCGCCTTCAACAGCGGGCAGTTCGTGGCATGATACATGTTGTTGAAGGCGCCCAGGGCCAAACCTTCGACGATCATGTTCATGCCGATCATCACTTTCTCGTAACGGTCGGACTTCAGCGTCGCGTCGATCAGCATTTTCAGCCACGGCGTCATCGGATAGACCATGGCGATCTTGTCGCAATATTTCGCGTAGACCTCGACGTGACGTGCTTCGTCCATGGTCTGGGTCGCGGCATAGAGCTTCGCGTTCGTGTCGGGCACGGAGTGCGTCACGCAGGCCGCCGTCATCAGGGCACCTTGCTCGCCGTGGAGAAATTGCGACAGTAGCTGGGCGGTCGAATGCGCGGTGAACGTCTCGCGCTGAGATTTCGACAGTTTCGAGAAGAACGGCATCTTGTGGTACACGGACGATCTGTCGGCGATCAGGGGGTTCGACGGGTCGACCTTTGTGTCCCACGGCAGAAGCTCGTCGGAGTCCCACTGATTCTGCTTGGCGCGCTTATAGAGATCCTCGACCTTGCCTTTGCCGAACAAATAGTCGAACGACCACGCGATATCCATCGGATTGCGATATAGATCGTCGGGCGTCATGGTCACCTCCCATTTGCCCTTTTTCACGACTTTTCCGGCTGTTTGTGCCGCCATGTCATCCTCCTTGTCGGCAAGACCTGTGTGTGGCTTTCAAGTTGAAGAATGACGCAGGCGTCAATGCGGTGTTTTGATTCAAATCAAACGTGATCGCACGGTTTCCGCGATTGAGAATGAGTGCAATGGGTCGCCGGCACGTTTTCAATATTGCCGTGCAGGCGTCCGCACGACGAGCCCTTCGAGCGTCGGCGACACCTTGATCTGGCAGGATAGGCGGCTGGTATCCTTCACGTCGAATGCGAAATCGAGCATGTCGCGTTCGAGATCGTTCATCGGCGGCAGCTTGTCGTGCCCACCGTCCTCAATGTAGACGTGGCATGTCGCGCAAGCGCACGCACCGCCGCAATCGCCATCGATGCCGGGGATGGTGTAGCGCACCGCTCCCTCCATGACCGACAAGCCGTCGGGCACGTCGACAACGTGCTCGGTTCCCTCGTGTTCGATGTACTTGATTTTGGTCATACGCCCATATGTCTACGGGGTCCATCGGCGGGGACTCATTGATTTGGCTCAACCGGGGCAGCTCCGCGAGGCAAAGCGCACCCGGCATCAAAATCGCAGTAAATGCTTCGCGATGAGGTTGCGGTGCGTTTCGTTTGTTCCGGAATAGATGCTCGCCACCCGCGTGGCGAGGTACTTGGCCGCCGAAAAGCCGCCCGTCTCGAGCCACTCCGAGGGCAGCTTTGCGCCGGAGAACGCCATGGCGGATGGTCCTGCGGCGTCGAGCGCAAAGGTCGCGATCTCTTGGTGCAACTCTGTCGCTAGCGCTTTCAACATCGAGGCGCGCGCGCCGTCGGGATCGCCGTCCGGTGTCGTGCTGCGTGCCGAGACTTCAAACGCTTCGAACGCCAGCAAACTGCATTCCAACTTGCGCAATCGTTGCCCGCCTTCCGCATCGGTCGACACCTCGGCGGCACGGCGAAGTGCTCGCCGCAGCTGGCCCGATGTCGTATTGCTAGCGCGTGCATAGCCCATCAACTGCTTGGCGACGGACCAGCCGTCGTTTTCTTCGCCGACACGGTTCGCCTTTGGGACGCGCACACCGTCGAAGATCACTTCGTTGAACTCGTGATCTCCCGCAATCGAGCGAATCGGCCTGACCGTCAGTCCCTCGCTTGGCATTTCTATCATCAGGAACGTGATGCCCGCCTGCGGTCGCGCAGCGGATGACGTGCGCACGAGGCAAAACATTCGATTGGCGCAGTGGGCGCCGGTCGTCCAGATTTTCGATCCGTCCACGACGTAGCAATCGCCGTCGGCGACCGCGCGTGTGCGAAGGGCCGCCAAATCGGATCCGGCGCCGGCCTCGGAAAATCCCTGGCACCACAGATCGCGGCCGTCCAAAATTGCCGGTAGGTATCGCGCCTTTTGCTCCGGCGTTCCGATGGCGATCAGCAATGGTCCTACATTGCGCAAGCCGCCTGCAAACAAGATGGGCGCATCGCTGGCCGCGCACTCACTCTCAAAGAGCAATTGGCGCCACGTCGGCCACCCCGCGCCGCCATGTGCGGCCGGCCACGCCGGTGCAATCCAACCCCTGTCGTGAAGCCGCCGGTGCCAGATCCTACAGGCATTGATGTCGGAGTGAACGCCAGTCGTCTTGCGACCCGCTTCACGAAGGTCGGCCGTGAGTGACGCCGACAGGAAGCGCCTGACATCGTCTACGAACGCAGCCGGATTCCCGAAAGACGCATCCAAGGCGCCGGGCAACTGGGATGCACGCGCTATCATCGGTTCGGCGGGGTTGTTCCGCATCGGATGAACGCTACCTGCCGCAGGAAACGCCTCACTGATCTGGGTCAAAACCAGCCCAACTGGATGGCTGAGACCTGAAGGCTTGATCTAGATCAAGGAGTGGTTCCGCATTTACCGGCACTTTTGACACCTGGACACCAAGGCACATCAGCCAGCTCGCGGGAACCACATGCAGCCTGTTCCAGGCCAACCCGACACGCGGTTCGACCTGATCATCGTACCGGTGCTCCTGGTCTTCTTCTTGGTGCTTGCCTTTGCGGTCGCTGCGACAACGAGCGACCCGCTGATGTCGATGCAGGCATGGACGTTTATGGCGGGTGTCTGTGTTGCAATCCTCTGGCTCGTGCGGCGATACGCCGACGGCATCCCGGACGACGATGTGTCGCCTTATGCCAACGACGTCGTCAAGGCTGGTGTCATCGCCTCGATGATTTGGGGCATCGCCGGCATGCTGGTCGGTGTCGTCATCGCGCTGCAACTTGCCTTTCCAACGCTATTTTATTTTCCGGACCTACCGTTTTCGAGCTTCGGCCGTCTACGTCCGTTGCATACATCGGCCGTCATTTTCGCGTTTGGCGGAAACGTGCTCATCGCGACGTCGTTCTATGTCGTTCAACGCACATGCAAGGCGCGCCTGGCGGGCGGTCTTTGGCCCTGGTTCGTCTTCTGGGGCTATCAGATTTTCATTTTGGTCGCCGGTACCGGCTATCTGATCGGGGTCACACAAGCCCGTGAGTATGCGGAACCGGAGTGGTATGCGGATCTATGGCTGACGTTGGTCTGGGTCGTCTATTTGCTCGTGTTCTTAGGAACGCTCTGGAAGCGAAAAGAGCCGCACATTTACGTCGCGAATTGGTTCTATCTCGCGTTTATCGTCACGATCGCCCTGCTCCACATCGTGAACAACCTAGCCGTCCCCGTGTCGTGGACCGGGATCAAAAGCTACTCGCTATTCGCTGGCGTCCAGGATGCCCTGACGCAGTGGTGGTACGGCCACAACGCGGTCGGCTTTTTTCTGACCGCGGGCTTTCTGGCGATCATGTATTACTTCATTCCCAAACTGGCGCAGCGGCCGGTTTACTCCTACCGGCTGTCGATCGTTCATTTCTGGTCGCTGATCTTCATCTACATCTGGGCGGGACCGCACCATCTTCATTACACGGCGCGGCCGGTGTGGGCACAGACGCTCGGCATGACGTTCTCGATCATGCTTTGGATGCCGTCGTGGGGCGGCATGATCAACGGTCTGATGACGCTGTCGGGCGCGTGGGACAAACTGCGCACCGATCCGGTTTTGCGCATGCTTGTGGTGTCGGTGGCGTTCTATGGCATGTCGACGTTTGAGGGCCCGGTGATGTCAATCAAGGCGGTCAATGCCTTGTCGCACTATACCGACTGGACGATCGGCCACGTTCACTCCGGCGCCTTGGGGTGGGTCGGCTTCGTGTCGTTCGGCGCCCTCTATTGCCTGACCCCGTGGCTGTGGCGTCGCGAGCGGTTGTACTCGTTGGCGCTGGTCGAATGGCATTTCTGGATTTCCACGATCGGCATCGTCTTCTACATCACTTCGATGTGGGTCAGCGGCATCATGCAGGGTTTGATGTGGCGCGCCTATAACGAGTTCGGCTTCCTCGAATACTCGTTCGTCGAAACGGTCGAGGCGATGCATCCCTACTACATCATCCGGGCGTTCGGCGGTCTGCTCTATCTCGCGGGGACATTGATCATGGCCTACAATTTGTGGCGCACCGCAAATGGCGATGTTCGCGCGGCAGAGCCTTTGGCGTTGCGCCCGCAACTCGCGATAGCTTGAGGGGATGCGATCCATGTTCAATCACGGCATTCTCGAGCGTAACTCGTTGCTGTTGGTCGTCGGCATCGTGATCGTGGTGGCGATCGGCGGCATCATCGAGATCGCACCGCTGTTCTACCTCGAAAGCACGATCGAGAAAGTCCAAGGCATGCGGCCCTATACGCCGCTCGAATTGGCCGGCCGCAAGATTTACGTGCGCGAAGGATGCTATCTTTGCCACAGTCAAATGGTGCGTCCGTTGCGCGACGAGGTGGAGCGCTATGGACACTACAGCCTTGCCGCGGAGAGCATGTACGACCACCCATTTCAATGGGGCTCAAAGCGGACCGGGCCTGATCTGGCGCGCGTCGGCGGCAAGTATTCCGACGAATGGCATCGCGGGCATCTTGTCGATCCGCGATCGGTTGTACCCGAGTCGGTGATGCCACCCTACGCCTTCCTCGCGAAGACAGATCTGAACCTCGGCGAAGCGGAAGCGGAACTTGTGGCCAATCGCATGGTCGGTGTTCCGTACTCGGACGATATGGTGGCAAGGGCCAAAGCCGATTTAGTCGCGCAGGCGACGCCTGATGTCGATGGAATAGATGCGTTCAAACAGCGCTATCCCAAGGCCGAAGCGCGCGATTTCGACGGCGACCCGAAGCGCATCACCGAGATGGATGCATTGGTGGCCTATCTGCAGATGCTGGGCACGTTGGTGGACTTCAAAACTTATCAGGCCGATGCGCCTGAGAACCGGCGGTAAGCGATGAGTTACGACGCGATTGCGACGTTCGCGAAGAGTTGGGGCCTCGTCTATCTAATGGCGATGTTCCTGGGTGTCTGCCTCTATGCGTTTTGGCCGCGCAACAAGGCGAAGTTCGACAAGGCGGCGCGTATGCCGCTTGAAGAGGACGATCGTTGATGGCCGGGCGCAACGAAATCGACCAAGCCACCGGAACCGAAACGACGGGCCACGAGTGGGACGGCATCAAGGAGTTGAACACGCCTTTGCCGCGCTGGTGGCTTTGGGTGTTTTACGCAACGGTGGTGTGGGCCGTCGGCTATTGGGTTCTCTACCCGTCCTGGCCGACACTGACGGGGTATGCGCCCGGCATTCTCGATCAATCGCAACGCGACGACGTGGCGCTGGCGATTCTCCGGCTCCAATCGGCGCGCGAGGAACAGGGTCGCCTTTTGACGAACGCGACGCTGCAACAAATCGAGGCCGACCCGAACCTGCTGCAGTTCGCGCGCGAAGCGGGGAGGTCGGCCTTCGGCGACAATTGCGCCACGTGCCACGGTTCGGGCGCGCAAGGTTTCAAGGGCTATCCGAACCTCAACGACGACGTTTGGCTTTGGGGCGGCTCGCTCGACGACATCAAGCGGACGATCCAAGTCGGCGTGCGCGCGACGCATCCCGACACGCGGCTGTCGCAAATGCCGGCCTACGGAAGCGACGGTCTGCTGGAGACAAACCAGATCGCCGATCTGACCGAGTATGTCGCGTCGATCTCGGGCTCGAAGGCCGATGGTGCAGCGGTTGCGCGTGCCGCGCCGCTGTTCAAGGAGCAGTGCGCCGCGTGCCACGGTGAGGATGGCAAAGGCAAGCGCGAGTTCGGCGCCCCGAATCTGACCGACAAGGAATGGTTGCGCGGCGGCACGAAGGACGCCATTCATGCCCAGATCGTCAGCGGGCGGGGCGGCGTCATGCCGAATTGGGGCTCGCGCCTCGATCCCATGACGATCGATGCGCTGGCCGTCTACGTTCACAGTCTCGGCGGCGGGGAATAAGGTGACGCGCAAGCGCGTCGTGTGTGCGTGATGAACGCAACCGTCATATCGACACTCAAGGCCGTGGCGGCCGAAACGAACGCGCTGGCCGCCGATGGAGTGCAACGCAGCGACGCGCAAGCGACGAACAGCGCGGCCGTGCGCAAGGACTATGTTGCCCGTGTGCCGATCTACCCCAAGCTGGTGCATGGCCGGTTCCGTTTGTTAAAGTGGATCGGCTTGGTCGTGATGCTGGGAATCTACTACGGCACGCCTTGGATCCGATGGGACCGCGGGGCCGGCGCGCCCGATCAGGCCGTGCTCGTCGATCTGGTGCGCGAGCGCTTTTACTTTTTCTGGATCGAGATTTGGCCGCAGGAGATCTACTATCTGACCGGCCTGCTGATCGTGGCCTCGCTGCTGCTGTTTCTGGTGACGGCTCTCTTTGGCCGCGTTTGGTGCGGATACGCCTGCCCGCAAACCGTGTGGACCGATCTCTACATCGTGGTCGAGCGCTTGATCGAAGGTGATCGCAGCGCACGCATCCGGCTCGACAAAGCGCCATGGACGCTCGACAAACTTGGCAGGAAGTCTGCGAAGCACGCCGCGTGGCTTCTGATCGCGGCGGCGACCGGCGGCGCGTGGATACTCTATTTCCACGATGCGCCCACGCTAGTCGTCAATCTGTTCAAGGGCACAGCCGATCCGACGGCCTATTTGTTTCTCGGCATCTTGGCGTTCACGACCTATTGGCTGGCGGGCCACATGCGCGAGCAGGTGTGCACTTACATGTGCCCGTGGCCGCGCATTCAAGCGGCGTTGATCGACAATGACACGCTGATGGTCACCTATCGCCGCGATCGCGGCGAACCGCGGGGTCCTCACAAGAAAGGTCAGCCGTGGCAAGGACGCGGCCACTGCATCGACTGCAACCAATGCGTTGCCGCCTGCCCGATGGGGATCGACATTCGCGACGGCGATCAGCTCGAGTGCATCAATTGCGCACTGTGCATCGACGCCTGCGACGACGTGATGCGACGCGTGAACCTGCCGAGCGGCCTGATTGCCTACGATACGCATCAGAACTTGGAGCGTCGCCAAAGGGGCGCTAAGCCCGGCATCCGGCTGATCCGCGCGCGTGTGATCGTTTACGCGATGTCGCTGCTTCTTGTTGCCGGCGTCATGGTGATCGGCCTTACGACGCGCGCGTCGATCGACCTGAACGTCCTTCGCGATCGCAATCCGACCTTCGTGACGCTGTCGGATGGGTCGGTGCGCAATGCTTACACCGTCAAGATTATGAACCGGTCGAATGCGCCGCGTGTCTTTCAACTTTCGGTCGAGGGCCCCGTTGCGTCCGCGGTAAGGATCATCGGCATCGAAGCGACCACATTGCCGGCAGCTATTGCGGTTGACGCCGACAGGCTGCGGACCGTCCGGCTGCTGTTGACGGCGCCACCGGCGTCGTTGACTGCCGACTCGCTGCCGGTGGCGTTTCGCGTGAGCGAAAATGGTGAAATCCGCTCGACGAGCACCGTTTTCTTGTCCGATGGAGGCCCGCGATGACTTTCGAACTCAAGGGTAGGCACGTGCTCGGGCTTTTGCTCGCCTTCTTCGGAGTGACGATTGTGGTCAATGCGGTTTTTGCGACGTACGCGGTCTCGACCTTTTCGGGCGAGGACGTGAGCAGACCTTATCTGCGAGGTCTCGACTACAACACGACGATTGCCGAACGAGCGGCGCAGAAAGGACTGGGTTGGTCGGCCGAAATCGGTGCATCTCGCGGTGCGGACGCGAATCTCATCGTCTCGCTGCGCGTCGTGGGCGCCGACGGCGCGCCCAGGAACAACCTTAGTGTTGAATTGAAATTGCGCAGGCCGACCGACGCAAGTCTGGACCGGACATTTGTGATGGACGCCGCCGGGGATGGAACCTATCGCGCTGTCCGGATCGGCGTTTCTCCAGGTCAATGGGACGTAATCGCACGCGCAACCTCTGCCAACGGCGATGTGTTCGAGGCGCAGCGCAGGGTGGTGCTCCCGTGACGGCGGCGACGTTCACTCAAGCCTTGGATATCGACCCGGCGCCGTTCGTCCGCCGCGATGCGAGGGGCGTGTCGCGCCTCGAACTCGCCGTCAAAGGCATGCGCTGCGCGGGCTGCATGGCGAAAATCGAACGCGGCGTGGCGGCGCTGCCGGGCGTCGAAGACGCGCACGTGAATTTGTCGACCGCAAAGCTCAGCGTGCGATGGAGCGAAGGCAGAACGACCGCAAGCGCGATTGTGGCGCGCGTCAATGAGCTCGGCTTTCAGGCGTTCCCCTACGACCCGAACTCATTGATCCGGCATGACGAGGAGGAAGGGCGCTTTCTCTTGCGCTGTCTTGCCGTCGCCGGATTTGCCGCATCGAACGTGATGTTCCTGTCGATCAGCATTTGGTCGGATCTCGACGGCGAGATGGGCGAGGGCACACGCGCGCTATTGCATTGGATTTCCGGCTTAATCGCCGTGCCGGCGGCGCTCTATGCGGGACGCCCATTCTTCCGTTCCGCGCTGACGAGCCTTGCCGCGGGGCGCGCCAATATGGATGTGCCGATCACGTTGGGCATTCTGCTCGCGCTGGGCTTGAGTATCGTCGAGGCGCTTCAGGGCGGGCGGCACGCTTATTTCGATGCCGCCGTCAGTCTACCGTTTTTGTTGCTGATCGGACGCTATCTCGATCATCTGCTCAGGCGCAAAGCCCGTACCACCGCGCTCGATTTGGCCGCGATGCAGACGGTCACGGCGACGCGGATCGGGGCGGACGGACGCACCGCGCCGGTCGCCGCGCGCGACATCGCGCCGGGCGACCGGCTGCTGCTGGCCGCGGGCGACCGGACACCGGTCGATGTTCTGGTCGAGGCAGGCGAAAGCGAAGTTGACGTTTCTCTCGTAACGGGGGAGAGCGCGCCGGTGCCGATCAAGGGCGGCGAGGTATTGTGCGCCGGTTCGATCGTACTCGGCCAGCCGCTGACGGTGAGGGCGACGGCGCTCGTGCAGGATTCGCTCGTCGCCGAGATGGCGCGAATGCTTGAGGCGGGCCAGCAATCGCGCGGGCGCTATGTGCGTTGGGCCGATCGCGCGGCGGCGCTCTACGTACCCACCGTGCACGGGCTCGCGCTCGCCGTGCTGGTCGGAGGTCTCATCGCCGGTCAAGATATCGGCATTGCACTGACGAACGCGATCGCGCTTCTCATCATTACTTGCCCGTGTGCATTGGGCCTTGCGGTGCCCGCAGTCCAGATCGTTGCGACGAGCCGCCTGTTTCGCGCCGGCCTTCTGGTCAAATCCGGCGACGCATTGGAACGGCTCGCGGAGGCCGACACGGTGGTCTTCGACAAGACCGGCACGCTGACGTTCGGCCGTCCCGTTTTGACGAACCCGGGCGAGATCGCGGCATCCGACCTTGCGCTGGCGGCTTCGCTTGCGCGCGCCAGCAAGCATCCGCTGTCGCGAGCGTTGGCTGTGGCGGCGGGGCCGGGCGGAGTGAGTGAGGGGACGCAAGAGACGCCGGGCGAAGGTCTCGAGGCGCGCGTCGTTGGTGTGGTGGTGAGGCTCGGTCGCGCCGAATGGGTCGGTGCGGCGCACGCACCGAACTCGAACGCAAGTCATCTTTGGTTACGCAAAGACACGCAAGCGCCCATTCGCTTCGATTTCGAGGACCGGCTGCGCCCGGACGCGGCCGAAGCCGTGGTGGCGCTTCATGCATTGGGACTGAATGTCGAGATGTTGTCGGGTGATCGCGTAGCGCCGGCGCAACTGATTGCGGGCCAAGCTGGTATCGCGGAATGGCATGCCGCAAACGATCCCAAGCAAAAAGCGGAGTACATGGAGAGGTTGCGCGTGCAAGGGCGCCGCGTCCTGATGATCGGCGATGGTTTGAACGATGCCGCGGCGTTGGCGCTGGCCCATGTTTCGATGTCGCCGGCCACGGCGGCACACGCCAGTCAGTCGGCGGCCGACATCGTTATCCAAAGCGAGACGTTGGCGCCCATCGCGGAGGCGGTCGCCGCCGCGCGCGCGGCGCGCAGGCTCGTGTTTCAGAACTTCGCGTTCGCCGCCGTCTATAATGCGTTTGCCTTGCCATTGGCCGCGTTCGGACAAGTTACGCCGCTGATTGCCGCGGTTGCAATGTCGGCATCGTCGCTGATCGTGATGCTGAACGCCTTGCGCCTGTCGCGGAGGGGATGAAGCGATGGATGCGTTTCTCGTTCTCACCGTGGCCGCGATCGCTTTGGGGGCGCTTGGTGTCGCGCTGTTCTTCTGGACGCTGAAATCCGGGCAATACGATGATCTGGACGGGGCGGCCGAACGAATCCTGATCGACGACGAGCAGGATTGAGTGGTTTATCGCTCGACGACGATGTCGCGATAGGCATGCCAGGTGGCGTGTCCCAGCAACGGAAATACGACGACCAAGCCGACGAACAGGGTGGCAATTCCGAATGCGACAAACAATGCCACCAGCCACGCCCATAGCAACATCGGGCCCGGAAAGTTGACGACGGCACGAACGCTCGCCGCGATTGCGGTGATCGCATCGACGTCGCGATGCACCAACATGGGAACCGAGATGGCGCTGATCGCGAACACGGCCAGTGCCAGCACTGTGCCCACGATCGTCCCGACCGAGAGCAAAGTCAGTCCTTCGGGCGTTGCGAGTGCGAATGTCACGAACCACTCGATCGGCAAATAGCTCCCGTGCGTGAACAACGCATAGAGCAGCGTTGCCACGCGCACCCACACCAGAAAGACGAACATGAGTAAGAAAGCGAGCAATCCGAGCTGAACGATGGAGGCCGTTCGAACAAACACGATGCCGCCAACGTCGAGCGGTTCACCGGCGTCGTGCCGTCGGCTAATTTCGTAGAGACCGACCGCGAATATGGGACCCAATAGAGCAAAGCCCGCGGCGATCGCCGGCACAATCGACTCCAGACCCAGCCACCAAAGTCCAAAGGTTCCCAAAAGACCTACCGCAACGAAGACCAATCCGTACGCTAGGCTGTAAGCGGGCGCGCGCCACAAATCGCTCCAACCGAGCGCGAGCCACCGCCAAGGCCCTTCCATCGTCGGATCGCGCAAGGCAAATTCCAACGGTGCCCCGGTAGCCGCTGTTGTGTCGGAGTCGGTCATGGTTGAAAGACCTTAAGAACCGGGTGATCCGTGAAGTGGTCCCAGTGTACGTAACCAAACCGGTTCCACCAACACGTTGATTCAAATCAAGTGTCGCGGAACCCAATCGGCTCGAGCGGGCATGAGCGCATGAGAGGGTACATAAGGGACATTTCGATTGCGCCCCTCCGTGCAACTTCGGCGCCCGCAAGGAGACGGCAAATGCGTGTGCGCTGTGTGTGCAGTCGGAAGCGGGTGAGGGCAGGGCCCGCGCAGGATCGAACTTGCCTTTCCGCCGCAACTGTTGTCTGGCTCTGGCGGAATTTTCAGGCGATCCATCAAAGCGTTGGACCGACTGAGGTGCAGAATACTTAACGGAATCAAAGCCTTGCAGCACCGATTCAGCGTGGCCCCGATGATGGAATGGACCGACCGGCATTGCCGATTTTTCCATCGCATCCTCACGCGCCGCGCGCGCCTTTATACTGAGATGGTGACGGCGCCCGCGCTCATCCACGGGCCGCGTGCGCGTTTGATCGGCTTTGACCCGGCCGAGCACCCCGTCGCGCTGCAACTCGGCGGCAGTGAGGCCAAGGCGCTTGCTGAGTGTGCACGCCTGGGAGAGGCGGAAGGCTACGACGAGATCAACCTTAACATCGGCTGCCCCTCGGTGCGCGTTCAGCGCGGCGCCTTCGGTGCTTGCCTCATGCGCGAACCGTCCTTGGTCGGGGATTGCGTCGCCGCGATGCGTGCGGCCGTGCGCGTGCCCGTCACAGTTAAATGCCGTATCGGCGTCGACGATTGCGATCCGGGGCAATCGCTGTTCGGCTTCGTCGAAACCGTGTCGCGCGCGGGCTGCGAGACGTTCATCGTCCATGCACGCAAGGCCTGGCTCAAGGGATTGTCGGCGAAAGAAAACCGCGAAGTGCCGCCGCTCGACTATGAACTCGTCTATGCTTTAAAGCGCGCCCGTCCCGATCTCACCATCGCTATCAACGGCGGCATCACGACGCTCGACGACACGCAGGCGCATCTGGCCCAAGTCGACGGCGTGATGATGGGGCGCGCCGCCTATCAAACGCCGTGGGTGCTCGCCGAAGTGGACCGGCGGCTATTCGGCGCCAATCACGCCGCCGCTTCGCGCTTTGAGATCGTGGAAGCGTTCATGCCGTATCTCGCACGCGAACTGGCGAACGGCGTGCCGTTGAACGTGATGACGATGCACATTCTGGGCCTCTTCAACGGCCTTCCCGGCGCGCGCGCGTTTCGCCGCCACTTGAGCGAGAACGCGATCAAGCGCGGTGCCGGCCTCGATGTCGTGCGCGCCGCGCTCGACCATGTGCGTGCCGCCCCGGCCGAGCGCGCCGCCGCGTGAGCGTGGAGACCATTGCGCAAATCCCCATCGGCGAATTGCTGGCGCTCGCCGTCGGCCTGGCGGTGGCCGGTCTCATCGCCGGAACGGTGGCAGGCTTACTCGGGGTCGGCGGCGGCATCGTGCTCGTGCCGGTGCTCTATCAAACGCTGGTGTTCCTCGGTGTCGATGAAGCGGTTCGCATGCCGCTCGCCGTCGGTACCTCGCTCGCCACCATCATCCCGACCTCGATCCGTTCGACCTTGAGCCATCACGCCAAGGGCGCTGTCGATTGGACGATGTTGAAGGCGTGGGCCGCACCCACCGTGGCCGGCGTCCTCGCCGGAACGTGGATCGCCGCGCTCGTCGGCGGCAAGGGCCTCATGGCCGTGTTCGCTGCCGGCGCCGGCACGCTCGGCCTCTTCATGGTGTTGGGACGCGAAAAGTGGCGCCTCGGTGACACGGTGCCCGGCGGGATTGGGAGCTGGCTGCTCGGACTGGCAAACGGATGCCTGTCGGTGATGATGGGTATCGGCGGCGGAACTTTCGGCGTCACCGTGATGACGCTGTACGGCATCACGATCCATCGCGCCGTCGCAACCGCTTCAGGCTTCGGCCTGATCATCGCCTTGCCCGGCACGATCGGCATGATGGTCAACGGTTGGAACGTGGCCGGGCTGCCGCCGCTGTCGCTGGGCTACGTCAATCTCGTCGGTCTGGCGCTGATCGTACCCGCAACGATCCTCGCGGCACCTTGGGGCGTCGCCATCGCCCATCGCCTCTCCCGCAAAACGTTGCGCATGGCGTTCGGCCTCTTCCTGTGCGCGACCGCGGCCCGCATGGCTGCGGCCTATTGGGGGTGAGGGCCTTCTTGCCGCCCAGAGCGTACTCGCCCGTGGCCCTCGGCAACCTCGCCTCCGAATAGTGTTCGGCAAAGACCGTCAGCCAGTTTTGCGCAAGCGTTCACAATACGTTGTTTACTGTTGCGCGACATCGAGCGTGCAACAGTGCGATTTGAAGTGTATATGCATTTCAAATGTCGGAGCAAAACATGGCAACGTTGGTTCAAGGCGTCGATTTGGCGGGGACGGCGTCCTGCGCGGCGTTCAATCTGCGCAAGACCGCCCGAGTGGTGACGCAGCAGTACGACGAGGCCTTGCGTAAGGCCGGCCTGCGTTCCACCCAGTTCACCATTCTGATCGCGATCGCGAAGTCTCCGCATGCATCCGTGAGGTCGCTCGCCGAATTGACCTTGATGGATGCCACCACCATGACGCGCAATTTACGGCTGCTGGCGGCCGACGGTCTGGTCGAGGTGCCGGCGCGCGGCACTCGACGTGAAAAGCGCGTGCGCCTGACGAAAACGGGTGAGCGTGCATTGGCGCGCGCGACGCCGCTATGGCGCGCGGCGCAGGCGCGCTTCGTATCCGCGTTCGGCGAGCGGCGCTGGTCGCAAATGCGGCGCGAACTCGATCAAGTGGCCACCCTCGTTCATCAAGATCAGCAGTCGGTTTAGGCAAGGACGAAACCCGATGTCCAAATTCATGTTCGTTTTCCGCGGCGGTCCGATCATGCCCCAGCGCCTGTCGCCCCAGGAACTGCAATTGCACCTGCGCAAATGGAGCGATTGGGTGGGCGTTCTGGCGCGCGAGGGACACCATCTCGGCGGCAGTCCGCTCGAAAACCAGGGGCGCACGATCCAGGGCCCCGCGCGCACCGTGTTCGATGGACCGCAAGCGGGCATGAGGGACGTGATCACCGGCAATGTGATCGTCGAAGCCTCGTCGCTCGATGCGGCGACCGAACTCGCCAGGGCCTGCCCGGTGTTCGAGATCAACGGCTCGGTCGAGGTGTGGCCATTGCCGGCCGAAGCGATGGCGCAACCGATGACGCGGGCAAGTGCCGCGGAGTAGGGAGCAGTTCAGTCGCGGGCTAAGTACGCCAGCACGTAGCCGGCTGCAGTTCCAAGGCATAGCGGCGAGTAGAAAATAACGTTGAGCTGCGCGAATGGGGTTCCATCGGCATAGCTAAATATTCCAGGCAGAAATCCAGCGATGCCGCGAAGCGCAAATACGCCGCACGAAATCCAAAACCCGAGCGTAACGATCTGCCGGCTCCAGGGAATGTCGGGCATGGGGAACACGCCGCACGCGAATGCGACCAACGCAGCCGAGGCCATCAAAGCGGTGGCGACAAACATGCATGCCCAAAAGCCCGGCGCCTTCATGCCCGCCGTACGCCCGACGACCGTCTCCACCAAGGTTTGATCGTCATGCCCCGGCCATCGTCCGCCCAGTCCCCAATACGAATGCAGGGCCGCAAGCGCGATGAGTAGTGAAATGACGATCAGGGCGCAAAAGTTCATCTCGTGTCAGATCCGTTGATCGTAAGCCCCGACAAGCGCGTTCCCCGACAAGCGCGCGTCGATATCCGCGAACATGCCGCGCATGCGCGCCTCCGACACCGGGCTTTCGACCACGACGACGAGGCTGGGCTTGTTCGACGACGCGCGCACCAAGCCCCAGGTGCCGTCTTCCAGTGTTACGCGCGCGCCGTTGACGGTCACCAGACTGCGGATCGCAAGACCCATGATCTTTTCGCCGCGCGCTTGAGCCGTTTGATATGCGGCGGTGATTTCATCGACGACGCCGTATTTCTTGTCGTCGGCGCAGTGCGGTGCCATCGTCGGCGAGCCGTAAGTCACGGGCAGGCTGTCGTAGAGCGCCGCCATAGTCGTGCCGCCGGCCCGATCGAGCATTTGCAGCACGGCGATGGCCGCCACGATGCCGTCGTCATAACCGCGCCCGACCGGCGGGTTGAAGAAATAGTGCCCGCTCTTCTCAAAGCCCGCTTGCGCTTTCAACTCATGCGCGCGGCGTTTGATATAGGAGTGTCCTGTCTTCCAATATTCTGTCTTCACGCCGTTCGCGATTAGGACGGGATCGGTCATGAACAACCCCGTCGACTTCACATCAACGACAAAGCGCGCCTCCTTCTGCCGCGATGAAATATCGCGCGCCAGCAACACTCCCACCTTGTCGGCGAAAATCTCGCGGCCCAGATTGTCGACCACGCCGCAGCGGTCGCCGTCGCCGTCGAAGGCAAGACCCACGTCGGCGCCATGGCTCTTCACCGCCTCGGCCAGCGCGTGCAGCATCCTCATGTCTTCGGGATTGGGATTATAGCGCGGGAAGGTGTAGTCGAGGTTCGCGTCGAGCGGCACGACCTCAGCCCCGATGCGCGAAAGCGCTTCGGGCACGAACGCGCCGGCGGTTCCATTGCCGCACGCGGCGATCACCTTGATCGGACGCGACAGTCGCTTGCCCGACGTTACGTCGTCGAGATATTTCGCGCGTATGCTCTCAATGACGCGATAGCTGCCGCCGCTGCGCGCCCGCGCCTGACCCTCCAATGTGATGCGTTTCAACGCCGTCATCTCGTCGGGGCCGAAGGTCAGCGGCCGCGCCGCGCCCATCTTGACCCCCGTCCAGCCGTTTTCGTTATGGCTTGCCGTCACCATGGCGACACACGGCGCGTCCAATGCGAACTGCGAATAATAGGCGACCGGCGACAACGCCAAACCGACATCGAGCACTTCGGCCCCACCGCTCATCAAGCCCAACGCCAACGCCTGCTTCACGCTCAGCGAATACGACCGATAGTCGTGCCCGACGACGATGCGCGGCGCGACGCCCATATCGTGAATAAGCGTGGCAAGGCTCAAACCCAGCGCCTGAATGCCGATCAAATTGATCTCTTGTGGGATCAACCAACGCGCGTCGTATTCGCGAAACCCCTGCGGCGCGATCAGCGGAATGGTTTCGAATTCAAGCGTATTCGGTTTCAAGTCGGCGCGTGGGGCGGGGAACATCGATGTCAACCTCGAAGCGCGGCAAGGAACTGCGCGACCGCTGCATACAGCGGACCATCATTCGTCACAACCACATCGGGGTCGAACACGCCCTCGCGTGTCAGGCGCGGCCCGATCTCGGCCTCGCCCTCGCGCCCGCGCGCCGTCAATCGCGCGGAGAGAATGCCGGGCGCCGCCGTCACTTCGATGGCGCGTGCAGGTGCAAATCGAACGCGCGCCGCCGCCACGACCGAGCGCGAGACGTTGACGACGACATGCGTGCCTCGATCCAGCGCGCCCTCGATCGAGGCCGGCACCCCATAGGCCAATCCATGCGCCCGCCAGCTCAGGGCAAATTGTCCGGCGCGTTCGCTCGCTTGGAAGGTGCTTTCGCCCATCGCAATGTGATCTTCGGCGTCGTCGCTGGCGGGGCGCGTGATGGCGCGGCGCGGAAACAGATGCGCCCCCGCCGGTTCAAGCATCGACCGCGCCGCGCCGATCAAAGTGTCCTTCCCCGCACCCGACGGTCCGGCGACCAGAAACAAGGTGCCGCGCACGCTCAATCTTTGAGAACGAGTTCGTCGGACTCGATCGCGAATTTCGATAGCGTCGTGAAGAAACTCATGCCCAGCAGCGATCCGGACAAGCCGCGCGACACGGCGGCGCGCACGTCGTTGCGTACGATCGAGCCAACGCGAACCTCGTCCAACGTGACCGGCGCCGCCATCGCCTGTCCGTTCGCCGTCGACACCACCATCGTATAATCGAGCTGCTCGGGGTCGAGGCCGGCACGCTCCGCATCCGCTTCGCTCAACACCACCATGCTGGCGCCCGTGTCGACCAGCATGCGTATTTCCGTTCCGTTGATATCGGCGTCGGCATAGAAATGTCTGTCGTCGGCCATCCGCAGCACCACTTCGGCGCTCGAGCGTTGCACCGGCATCGCCGGGTTGATCTCGCCCGCGACGCGTTGCCAGATCGCCGTGACATCGTCGCGAAAGCTGTAGGCCAACACCAACCCGAACCCGATCGCGACCCAAAGGAAGGTGTATCGTAACGCTTGGCTGACCGAGCCTCGCCACCCCAAGATGAGCGAACTCGTCATCAACACCAGCATCGTGATCGAAGCGGCAAGCCGCGCCGAACCTTCGTACGTGCCGAATACGAACCCGCTGCCCGAAGCGACCCAAAAGATCAGCCCGGTGATGACGATCAAAACGACGATGAGGGCGATGACTCTGTTCATGGCCTCACTCTAGCTGAAAGCTTGGAAATCCTCGATGAACGTAGTTTAAACATAAAAAAATGTTAAAATTGACGAAACACATTAACAGATGTAAATTATGGGAATGTCCAACTCGACGACCTTGCCCTTTGCCTGGAGCGCCGTGCGCGCCGCCGCGGCGCTTCCCACGCTCGACCCTGGCTGGGTTTGGCTCGTCGGGGCAGGTCCGGGCGATCCGGGCTTGTTGACGCTGCATGCGCTAAACGCGCTTCAACAGGCGGACATCATTGTCTACGACGCGCTCGTCGATGAAGCGATCCTGAAGCTCGCGCGCACCGGCGCCGGTATCGAATACGCCGGCAAGCGGGGCGGCAAGGCGAGCCCCAAGCAACGCGACATTTCTCTGCGCCTGATCGAACTTGCCCGCGGCGGTAAGCGGGTGGTGCGCTTGAAGGGCGGCGATCCGTTCCTGTTCGGACGCGGCGGCGAAGAAGCGCTCGCCCTCGTGGCGGCGCAAATCCCCTTTCGCATTGTGCCGGGTGTGAGCGCGGGCATAGGAGGCCTCGCCTACGCGGGCATCCCCGTCACCCATCGCGACGTCAATCATGCGGTGACCTTTGTCACCGGACACATGGCGGGCGGCGAGGTACCCGACACCATCAACTGGCGCGCACTGGGCGAAGGCTCGCCGGTGATCGTGATCTACATGGGATTGAAACACTTGCCGCGTATCTCGGCCGAACTGATTGCAGCGGGACGAAGCGGCGATGAACCGGTCGCCATCGTCAGCCAAGCAACGACCGATCGACAGCAAGTCCTGGAAACGACGCTATCGCGCGCCGCCTTTGACGCGGAACAAAGCGCCATCCCGGCCCCCGCACTGATCGTGGTGGGCCAAGCGGTGCGCTTGCGCGCCGGCCTCGACTGGCTCTCTGCCGCACTCCACGGCCGCAAGCTCGATCCCAACCCGCTGGGCCAGGAAAGTCCCGCCGCCAAACGCGCAGGATAGACGCGCGAATCCTTCTTCCCCAACCCTCGCCGCCGTTCGGCTCAATCCACCTTGAACTCGAACTCGCCTTCGTAGCCCCAATACCAATAGCGCACCTGGTAGTCCTCGCCGGCGCGATAACGTGTCCCCGCGAGCGCGATGGAATAGAATTCCTCCAGCGTCTTGCCCGACGGCAGCACCGCGCCGGTCTCGCTGATCGGGCAGATATCTTCGGCCACCTTGCTTTGTATCAACTCGCCGCCGCGGTTGAAAACCTGCCAGCGAAAGATCTTGCAAGCAGACCCCACCGACAGGGTGACCGGATCGCGCGTATTGTTGCGCAACGTCACCTTCACCTGAATCACCGCGGGCTCCGCGCCCGCGAACGACAGGTGCTCGCGGTTCGGCTCAATCGACAAGTTCATGTCGTTCTCGAGAAACCCGAGCCCGCCGCCCGCCGCCGCATATCCCAACGCGCCGATGAACGCGACCCAGATCACCATGCGCAGCATGTATTGCCGCCAGTCCGGCGCGGGCGCTTGCGGCAAGGGGTTCATCGCCGTCAGCCCGCTTGCTTGGCGGGCTTGGCGTCGGTCTCAACGTAGTCGAGATCGACCGAGAACGTCTCGCGCAACATCACCAGCGCATAGAGCGCCAAGACCGCAACCAGCAATCCGACAATTTCCGCCGCGTTGACGATTCCGACATCGGGCCGGAGATAGGCAAACAGAGCCACGATCGGCACCGTCGCCCCGCGCACGAAATTCGGCACCGAGGTCGCAACCGTCGCGCGCAGATTGGTGCCGAACTGTTCGGCTGCGACCGTCACCAACATCGCCCAATAGGCCGTGAAGAAGCCGACGATGAAGATCCAACTATAGAGCGTCGCCGCACTCGAGATCGGCGCATGGAATACCGCGGCCAACGACGCCAGCGTGCCGATCAGGAATATCCCCACCGCTTGTTTGCGGCTGCGCAACCACTGACTGAGCAGCCCATTGGCGACACTGCCCAGCGTGATGCCGCAATAGAACCAAAACACCGACGTGCCGGTGATGATCGTCTCGCCTATGCCGAGCGCGACGGCAAGTTCCGGCGAGAACGTCACGACGATGGCCAGCGAATACCAAATCGGCAATCCGACCAGGATGGAATTGACATAGCGCCCGAAGCGATCCCACGAGGTGAACAGCATGAAAAAATTGCCGCGCGAAACATGACCCTGTCCCGCCAGCGCCTTGAAGATCCCAGACTCCGCCACCGACATGCGCAACGCCAGCAACGACAGGCCGAGAAGGCCGCCGACGATGTAAGCCCAGCGCCAAGAGAAGTACTCGTAGACCAAGGCCGCCGCCACCGCGCCCGCAACGCCGGTCGCGACAACGATGGTCGTGCCGTAACCGCGCGTGTTCTTGGGCAACAACTCCGACACCAGCGTAATGCCGCCGCCGATCTCGCCCGCAAGGCCGACGCCCGTGATGAACCGCAACAGCGCGTATTGGTCGATCGGCGAAATGACGGCATCCACGCCCGGCCCGAATTGCCCGACGAAGCCGTTCAAAATATTGCCGACCGAATAAAGCAGGATCGACCCGAACAACAGCTCGATGCGCCCGACCTTGTCGCCGATCACGCCCCACAACACGCCGCCGACCAAAAACCCGCCCATCTGCATGTTGAGCAGATAGCCGCCGACGGTCACCAGTTCGTCGCCGGAAAGCCCGAGGTCCGTCAGGCTGGGCACCCGCAGGATCGAAAACAGGATCAGGTCGTAAACATCGACGAAATAGCCGAGCGCGGACACAAGAATGGCAAGGCGAATGTTGTTCGTCATCGGTGGACGCATCCCGCAGGTCGATTGTGGTCTATGACGCGCCGCCGACGATCCCCTCGAACCGAAGCAGCGCCCGAGAAGAAACCACAATGCGTTGACCGCGCCGCCGCATCAAGGGTGCGCTGCATCGGACAAATCCCCGTGGGTCCCGGGCGCCAGTCGGGCCGACTGCCGAAGAGTTGGCTTGCGAGACTTAAGACCGGAGATTCAGGAGTGGTGCGCCTGGCACCCGGACTCCACGGGTCCCCGCGTCCCGCACTGTCACCGTCGTTTCATTTTGCCAACGCATCGCCCTTCATAAGTCCTTCGGCGTCAGCTTGGCACGCAGCTCTCGCACGCGATCGAGCAGCGGCTGCAGCGCTTCGACCCCTGCGCCGTGGTCGAACTTTACCGTCTTGGTGCCGCCCGGACCAACGACAGACAGGGACTCGGCCCCACCATCGGCGCAATCCGGACAGCCGATCACGTCCGGCAAACCATCGAATTTTGCGGCCTTGGCGAGACGCACAATCTCTTGCCATTCGCTGGCGCTAAGGGATGTCGTTGCGCGCTGCGCGGGAAGATTTGCGCCATCGCCGCGCCCCCCGCCCTCGCGCACCAGCACGGCTTGCCCTGCCGAAATCTCAAGCCGCGTCGAACAATAACCCACGCACATGCCGAACGACGTCGTCGACACCACGCGCTCGACGCCGCTCGCAGCCGTCGTCCCGCTATCGCAGGCCGCAACGCCCAGAGCCACCGCGAGGGCAACGACCAATCCAAAACGCGCTCGAAAGTTCATCGCCTACTCCTGAAACTCAGGTGACAGCATAGCAATTTCCGGGATCGCACTATTGCGGAATGTCTATTGTACCGCCGAATTCCCTTGCTCTGGCAGCCGGCGCTCCCAAGAACCCGGACGAGATAAGTTCTGGACGCTGGTCCCCCGGCATCCCGAAAACCAAGATTTTCTTTGACAAGTTCACGAAATGTTCTATCCTCGCACGCACCCTCCGAAACAACGGTCCACCGGCGATGTCTCCATGGGAGAGCCTTGCCCTCGTCCATCGTCAGGCGCTGCTCGACGACGGGCAAGTGACACCGGCTGCACCGGGCCCCCAGTCGCTCATCGACCGCGCCCGCGCGCTCATCGCCCGCTACCTGGCCGAGCCGCCCGCCGCCATCGACACGCTGATCTTCTGGTGCCTGCACACCTGGGCGCACGCGCGTTTCGATGTGTCCCCGCGTCTCATTCTGCACGGGCGCGATCCGCGCGCTGATCATGGACGGGCGCTGCGTCTGCTGCGCTGGCTGACCCCGAACCCGCGCCTCGTCTCGCGCGCGACGGCAAGCACGGTTCTCGATCTGCTTGCGCACGAACGCCCGACGCTGCTGTTCGACGATGCGGCAAACGCCATCCTGTTGCGCCGCGACATGCGCGTGCTGATCGCGGCGGGTGCGCGCCAGGACGGCATGTTCCTCGGCCAACGCGGCCGGCGCAAGGGGTCCGCCTTTCGTCGCTGCGCCGCGCCACTCGCGCTTGCGACCAGCCTTCCGCCGCCCGAAACCGTGCTGGCGCATGCGATCGTTCTGCCGATGGCGCCCGCACTCGTCGGCGGCGGTGCCGAGCGGCCCGCAATCGGCGAGCCGCCCGACGATGCACGTGCCCTCCGCGCGGAAATTCAAGCCTTTGCCCAACACCTCGCACAGCGCGACCTCGCGCTCACCGCGCCGCTGCCGCCGTTCCTGTCGGCTTCGGCGCGCGAAACTTGGGCGCCGCTCTTTGCGCTCGCCCACGCCATCGGCGGCGAGGCGGAGGCTTCGATTCGCGCCGCCGCAAGCCAGTTCGCCTCGCCCGAGCATCTGGAGCCGCCGACCTCGGCGCTCGCCCTGCTGCGCGCCATCCGCCGCCTCGCCGGCATTGACGGCCAACCGGTGTCGAGCAAGTTACTTGTTGAGCAGCTGACCGGCGATCCGGACGGTCCCTGGGTCGCCTGCGATTGGGGCGCCAAACTGACTCCGCGCGGAATCGCCCAACGCCTGGCCCGCTTCGACCTCAAGCCTCAAATCATCCACCCGGCGAACGCACCGTCGTTCCGGGGATACAAGGCCGACGCTTTGCTCAACGCGTTCGCGCGCTATCTCGACGATCCCGTTGCGATCGCGGTTTTGCGGTGCGAGGGGAGGGCGGAATAACGGATGCCGAACGCATTTCGAACGGATTCCGAACGGCAAGAACCGCGGAAATCAGCGGCGCGAACGGATATAACGGATTCGATTTCGCAAACTTCGCAGCCGGCCTTGACCCGTTCGCCGGGTCTAAACCCGTTTCAAGGCCATCCAGCCCGCCGCTGTGCGCGCCTCAAGCGGACCGAAGCGCGCCTTGTAGGCCATCTTTGGGCTGCCTTCGATCCAATAGCCGAGATAGACGTAAGGCAAACCCCGAGCGCGCGCCTGCTCGATGTGGTCGAGAACCATGTGCGTGCCCAGGCTGCGCCCGCCGTGTTCGGGTCCGAAGAAGCTGTAGACCATCGACAACCCGTCGCTCAGCTGATCAGTCAACGCCACCGCGACCAGGTCGCCGGCATCGGGCCCGCCGCGATGGCGGTATTCCACCAGATGCGTTTCGACGGCGGAATCTTCGACCATCGCCACATAGTCGAACATCGTCATGTCCGACATGCCGCCACCCTCGTGACGCTCGTCCAGATAACGGCGCAGCAGCGTGAATTGCTCTTCCGTCGCCCACGGATCGACAACCTCGCCGATCAAATCTGCGTTGCGCGCGCTGACCCGTTGGAACGAGCGCGACGGCTCGAACGCGTCCACGATCACCCGCACCGAAACGCAGGCCTGACACGCCTCGCACGAAGGTTTGTAGGCGATGTTTTGGCTGCGGCGAAAGCCGGCATGGGTCAATGCGTCGTTGAGCGAACGCGCCGCCTCGCCCGACAGGCGGGTGAAAACCTTGCGCTCCATCCGGCCCGAAAGGTACGGGCAGGGGGCGGGGGAGGTCAGATAGAACTGAGGAAACCTGGTCCTCAATTGCTCGGTCAAATCGCGCAACTCCGCCAAAAACCGCCCGCGAAGCACCGCGAAGCAGTCAACTCCGGCAAATCTCACACAGACGGGCCGCCATGAAAACAGCGTTCCGCGGAGAATTTGCACGCGTGAAAGTTGAGCTAGTCGCCTGGCGGCAGAACGGGCGCCTCGCGCAGCAGGACGATGCTGATACGCCGGTTGGCGGAAGCCATCGGGTTGTCGGGATAGAGCGGATCGGAACCGGCTTTGCCGGCGACTTCGGAGATCCGGTCTTGGTTAAGGCCCCCATCCTCGAGCACCTTCAAACTTGCGTTCGCGCGCGCCGAGGAAAGGTCCCAATTCGAGTAACCGCCGGGACCCGAAAACGTCGCGCCATCGGTATAACCGGCAATGGCGATGCGGTTGGGAAGGACGCTGGCGAGTTTGCCCACTTCCTGCAGCAGGCGCTGGATCCGCGGCGTCGGTTGGGCGCTGCCGGGCTCGAACATCGAGCGCCCGTCTTGGTCGACGAGCTGAATGCGCACGCCTTCCGGCGTTTCGTCGATCAGCACGTGCTTGGACAGCTCGGCCAAATCGGGCTGGTCTTGCATCGCCTGGCGCAGACGCGCCGCGGCTTGCTCAAGCGCCTCGCTCTGACGGGTCTGCGCCTTGCTCGCGGCGGCGTCGGCGGCGACTTTGGTTTTGTCCTTAGCCTCGTCCGCGGGCGACTTCTGCTTGACCTGCGCTTGCACGCTCAACGAGCCTTCGCCCTTTTGACCGTCGTCGGACGCCGACGTGCCGCTCAAAATCGCGCCGTTCCCCGATTCAGATCGCGTCACCGCTTCCGGCGCGAAATAGTCGGCGATGCCGCGCTTCTGCTCGGGCGTGGTCGTGTTGATCAGCCACATCAAAAGAAAGAACGCCATCATCGCGGTCACGAAGTCGGCATAGGCGACTTTCCACGCGCCGCCGTGATGGCCGCCGTGCCCGCCCTTCTTGATCTTCTTGATGATCGTGACGTTGTTGGTGTTGCTCGCCATAGTCCACGCGGCCTTGCCATCGGCAGGGCTAAAGTTTTACTTCGCTTAAGCGGCGACTATGACCGATCAGCCGTTAATGTGCCGTTCAACACCGGAAAGCGCGTAGATGAGCCTGGATTCCCGAGCCTTTCGCGACGCCCTAGGCCAATTCGCAACGGGGGTCGCCGTTGTCTCCGCGCGCGCACCCACGGGCGAGGCGATCGGTCTGACCATCAATTCTTTCGCCTCGGTGTCGCTCGATCCGCCGCTGATTTTGTGGAGCCTCGACCGCGCCTCGGACCGCTTCCAGACCTTCATGCACGCCAGGCATTTCGCGGTAAATGTGCTCAGCGAGGACTGCACCGCCCTGTCGCAGCGCCTGTCGCGCAAAGGCGAACGCGCACTCGACGCAGAGCAATTAACGAAAGGCAAACACGATCTGCCGGTGCTGGAGCGTGCGCTGTCTCACTTCGAATGCAGCGTCGAGGCCCGCCACGACGGCGGCGATCACGTCATCTTCGTCGGCCGCGTGTTGAGCTTCGGTCGCAATGCGAAACTCAAGCCGCTGCTCTACTTTCGCGGCCACTATCGCGGATTGGCCGAACGCGAAGGCTGAAGCACCAGCGTTGCCGCCGCGCGGCGCTCGATCTCCGCCGCATCCGTCGTCATCGCAAGATATTCGCCGCGCGCCCATCGCGGCGCCAAATCGCCGTAGTGTGGCGAATAAACGTTGCCGCTCTGCCCTGTCGCGATCATGAAGATCGACTTGTTCGGCTCGGCCAGATCGTAGACCGCGCGATAGCCGCTGCCGTGCACGGCCGCAAACGGCTCGCGGTTCGAATAACGATAGGCAGCGCGCTGGATCGCGGAGTTGCCGCCGCCCATGGGCTCGCGCAAACCGAACACGTCTCGCAACACTGGCACGAACCCGAAGGGTGTGTGCGAAAACGTCGCCCGATGCACATCGCCCCAGCGCCACGCCGCCATGTCGCTGCCGTAAGCGTCGCTCAACTCCGCGACCGCGTCGGTCAGACTTTTCACGAGTATTTGACTGCATTTCTCGACGCGGTTCTTGGTCGCGACGTCGTCGCAAAACTGCGCCGCCGCGGGATCGCCCGCGACCACCGCGGCAATGAAGTCTGGCCGGTCGTTCCACACACGATCGAACAGCTCGCCCAATTCGTCCGCGGCAAGCGCCCTGGTGAACGCCCGCATCCAGGCCGCGAAGATCAGCGGCTCGCCGCGGTCCGGCCGCATGTGCATGTCCCAAGCTTTGAGCAAAGCAAGCGCTCGTCTTGCGCGCTCGTCACTCGGCGACGCAAGCTTGAGCATTCCCGGCAACACGTCCATCGCAAACCGCTCGCCGGTGTCGAGTTGCATCGCGCGAAAACTATCGACGCTGTGTTTCGGTTGCGCGTCGATCAGCGCTCTGATCCGTCGCGCGCGGTGTTCCGGGTCGAAGTCCAAGGCCACCAAATGCGGATAATCGGATCGCACGACATTGTTGTTGGCGGTCACGAACACATCGTTTTCGCGCCCCCACCAGCGCGGGCCTTCGGCCTGCGGGATCATGCCGATCCAATCGAAGCGAGGATCGCGCCCGTCGCCGGGCAACAATCCCCTGACCGGATTGTCCGCCCGCCGCATCGGGATGGAACCCGGCAGGGCCAATCCGATGTCGCCTTGATTATTCGCCAGGACAAAGCTCTGGATCGGCGCGCGATAGGTCGAGAAGCCACGCTCCAGCCCCGCGGGTGTAACGTCGCTATGGGTGAAGATCGCAAGCGCCGTCTCCAGCGTGCGGTCGTCGGCATCGAGCGCCGGCCACGCCAGCGACAGCGCATAGCCGTCCGGCACCAACGCCTTCAAGCGCGGCTCATCGGTCGGCAAGACGGGGCCGTGCCGCGTGCTCCGTATACGGATCGTCTTGTCGGCGCCGAGACGCACCTTGATGATCTCTTCGCGCACGGAGAACTTGCGCGTCGTGCGGGCGGAGTCGAAATAACTGTCGCGATCCTCCGCATCGATCTTTTCCCAATAGAGGTCTTGCGTATCGGCACCCGTCGTCGTCATGCCCCAGGCCAGATGATCCGTGCGCCCGGCGATGATCGCGGGGATGCCGGGGATCGATCCGCCGATCGCTTGCCCGCCCGGCCAGTTCAGATGCGCCAAATACCAAATCGCCGGCACGCTCAGCGGCAAATGCGGATCGTTGGCGAGCAGAGGCTTACCGCTCGTGGTGCGCGCGCCGCCGACCACCCAGTTGTTCGATGCGCCTTGGCGCTCCATCGAAGGCGCGATGGCATCGAGCGCATCCGCGAACTTCACCGCTTCGGCGGGCGCATAAGCGCGATAGGCTTCAATCACTTCCTTCGGCAGCGGCGGATTGAACGCCGCCGCTTTCTCCGGCCCCAGCACCTTCAGCAATTGCAGCCGGAATATTTCTTGAAACGCGTTCGCCGACAGTTGAACCGCAAGTCCTTTGAGCACCGCGACGGAGTCCGCCGCTCTCCACGCCTCCGGCTCGACGCCAAGCATGAAAAACTCCGGCGGCAACGGCTTGCCATTCTTGGGCCGCGCCGCATTCACGCCGGCTGCATAAGCGGCAAGCGCGGAACGCGCGTCGGGCGACAAACGTTCCGCCGCCTGTTCGGCAGCGCGGTAAAGCCCAAGCGTGCGCAGATATGTATCGGCGATGAGCGTCGCCGATCCGGCAACTTCGCTAAGGCGACCTTGGATCGTACGCCGTTGAAAATCCATCTGCCACAAGCGGTCTTGCCCGTGAACGAAGCCGAGCCCGAACAGAGCGTCGTTGCGGCTCTGCGCCGTGATGTGAGGCACGCCCTCCCTGTCGCGCACGATGCGCACCGGCGCCGACACCCCCTCGACCTCGATTGTGCCATCGAGGTGAGGCATCGACCCGCGCAACGCGATCGTCGTTCCGGCGACAAACAGCGCCAGCATGCCGAAGAAACCGATCAAGCCGAGGCCTGCAATTTTCAGTGCCCGTTTCATTCCTTGCGCCGTCCGCTCCATCGCGCTAATCGCCCCATCAGTCTTCGCAAACTATCGGAAGGTACGCCATGGCAAAACTAACGTTCATCGGGCTTGGACGCATGGGCTTCCCGATGGCAGGCCATTTGGCGGCGAACGGCCACGACGTAACGGTATTCAACAGAAGTCGCGCACGCGCGGAGGAATGGCGGAGTGCACATCCGGGTCACACCGCTGCCACGATTGCCGACGCGGTCAGGGGCGCCGACTTCGTATTCTCCTGCGTCGGCGACGATCCCGACATTCGCGCTGTCGCCATGGCGGCATTTCCTGCGATGCGCGACGGGGCGATTTTCGTCGATCACACGACGGGCTCGGCTTCGCTCGCCGAAGACCTCTCCAGGAACGCTGAGCACAAGGGCCTTTCATTCATCGATGCACCCGTGTCGGGCGGCGAAGCAGGCGCTCAGAAGGGACAACTCACCGTCATGTGCGGCGGCGACGCGTCCGCCTTCGCGAAGGCTGAGCCCGTCATCCGCGCTTTCGCCAAAATGGTACGTCTGCTGGGTCCCGCGGGCAGCGGACAGAAAACGAAGATGGTCAACCAGATTTGCATCGCGGGCCTGGTGCAGGCGCTGTCGGAAGGCCTTTATTTCGCCAAAAGCGCCGGCCTCGATCCGCTCGCCGTCGTCGAGGTGATCTCGAAGGGCGCCGCCCAAAGTTGGCAGATGGATAATCGCGCGGCGACGATGGCGGACGGCAAGTTCGATTTCGGCTTCGCGGTCGAATGGATGCGCAAGGACTTGCGCATCGCGCTCGCCGAAGCGCGCACAAACGGCGCGCAATTGCCGGTGACGGCGCTCGTCGATCAATTCTACGCCGATGTCGAAAGTATGGGAGGCAAACGCTGGGACACGTCGAGCCTGATTGCGAGACTAGCAAAGCGCTGAAATCAACTTTGCCGCGCGCGGCGCGAAATACGTCAGCACGCCGTCCGCACCCGCGCGCTTGAATGCAATTAGGCTTTCCAAAATCGCGCGGTCGGTATCGATCCAGCCACGCTCGCCCGCCGCCATGATCATAGAATACTCGCCTGAAACTTGATAAGCGAAAGTCGGCATCCCAAATTGATCCTTCACCTGCCTCACAATATCGAGATAAGGCATCCCTGGCTTCACCATCACCATGTCGGCGCCCTCGGCGATGTCGAGCGCCACTTCGCGCAATGCCTCGTCGCCGTTCGCGGAGTTCATCTGATAAGTCCGCTTGTCGCCTTTCAACGCCGTCGCCGAACCCAACGCCTCGCGGAACGGACCATAGAACGCGGAGGCATACTTCGCCGCATAAGCCATGATCAACGTGTCTTTGAAACCTTCGCGCTCAAGCGCCGTTCGGATCGCACCCACGCGCCCGTCCATCATGTCCGACGGCGCGATGATGTCGCAGCCGGCCCGCACTTGATTGAGCGCCTGAGCAACCAACACCTCGACCGTCTCGTCGTTCAAGATCGCGCCGTCCTTCATCAACCCGTCATGACCGTGGCTCGTGTAAGGGTCGAGCGCCACGTCGCACAACACGCCGACATCGAACTTCGCCTTGCGCACCGCACGCGTCGCCTGACAGACGAGATTGTCTGGGTTCAACGCCTCACGCCCATCGTCGGTCTTGCGCGTAGGATCGGTGTAGGGAAAGAGCGCAATCACTGGTATGCCAAGTCGATGCGCCTCTTCCGCCATCGCCGGAACCAGATCGACCGAAACGCGATCGACGCCCGGCATGGCGGCAATCGGCTCGCGCTTGTTCGCGCCGTCGACGAGAAAGATCGGCCAAATCAAGTCGGCCGTCGTCAGGACGTTCTCGGCCACCAACCGGCGCGACCACTCCGTCCGCCGCAAGCGGCGCATGCGCGTGTGCGGAAATCCTCTGGGCAGCGTAGAGATCATGGCAAAAGCAGCTTCGTTGACAGCGCGGTGCCCCCTTCGTATCACCGCGCAAAGGTTAAGGGAAAGGCACCATGCCCTTCGAACTCACGGAAGAACAACGGCTTGTCCAGAAAACCGCGCGAGATTTCGCGGCGAGCCGCCTCGCGCCATATGCCGCGCAATGGGACGAGGAGGAAACCTTTCCAGTGCCCACTATGCGCCAAGCCGCCGAACTGGGCTTTGCTGGTATCTATGTGAAGGGCGACGTCGGCGGTTCCGAACTCACCCGCCTCGACGCTGCTTTGATTTTCGAGGAACTCTCGGCGGGATGCACCGCGACGGCCGCCTACATCTCGATCCACAACATGGCCGCGTGGATGATCGACCGCTTCGGGGCCGACGACCTGCGCAAGAAATGGCTCCCCAAGCTGACGAGCATGGATCTCATCGCTAGCTACTGCTTGACCGAACCGGGCTCCGGCTCGGACGCCGCCAGCCTCAAAACCAAGGCAGTCCGCGATCGCGACCACTATGTGTTGAACGGCGCCAAGGCGTTCATCTCGGGGGCCGGCGTCTCCGACGTCTATGTCTGCATGGTGCGCACCGGCGTCGAGGGACCGAAGGGAATTTCCTGTCTTGTGGTCGAAAAAGGCACCAAGGGCCTCAGCTTCGGCAAGAACGAGCGCAAGATGGGTTGGCGAAGCCAGCCCACGGCGCAAGTGATCTTCGAGGATTGCCGCGTGCCGGTGACGAACATCGTCGGCTCCGAGGGCGACGGCTTCCGCATCGCCATGATGGGCCTCGACGGCGGACGCATCAATATCGGCGCCTGCTCGCTCGGCACCGCGCGCGCCTCGCTTGAACAGGCGTTGCGCTACGTCGCCGAACGCAAGCAATTCGGCAAACAGTTGTCGGAATTTCAGGCGTCGCAATTCAAACTGGCCGACATGGCAACCGACCTTGAGGCCTCGCGCCTGATGATCTGGAACGCCGCCGCCGCCCTCGACCGCCGCGATCCGCGCGCCACCATGCTGTGCGCCATGGCCAAACGCTTCGCCAGCGACAACGCGTCCAGGATCGCCAACGATGCGCTGCAATTGCATGGCGGTTACGGCTATCTGAAGGATTTTCCGCTCGAACGCCACGTCCGCGATCTGCGCGTCCATCAAATCCTGGAAGGCACCAACGAAATCATGCGCGTGATCATCGCGCGCGAAATGATGCGGCAATAGACGATGATCTCGCCGCGTCTCGCGCTTTGGGCGCTCGCTTACGGCCTTCTCATTTGGTTTGAAGCGACGCTGATCATCCGCTGGGCGGGAGATCTGATCTTCATCCCCGAAAATAAAATCTGGACGATCGGCGGCTTTGTCGTCACCGCAGCCCTCGTCTTTGCGGTCGGTTGGTTCTTCTTCGCGACGTTTCAGACACCGCCCGCGGCAAGAGCGGCCTCGGCCATCCTGATCTGCGCCGTCGGCCTGATCGCCGACGCCTTCGTGTTCAGCTGGATCGATACGGTTTTTCCGGACATGTCGAGCGAACAACAGCGCTTATTCGCGGTTTGGATAGTTTGGGCCTACGGCGTGGGTTTGATCAGCGGATTGTGGCCGCAAAAACTCATTCGCGTTCCGCAAGCCTAAGGAACAAGCGATGGAAGACGTTCTATTCGAGAAACGCGGTCGCGCCGGCCTCATCACGTTGAACCGGCCGAAAGCCCTGAATGCGCTGACACTCGACATGGTCCATGCCATGCGCGCTCAGCTCGAGGATTGGCGCAACGACAATGCGATCGCATGCATCGTCATTCGCGGGGCAGGTGAGCGCGCCTTTTGCGCCGGCGGCGACATTCGCGCCCTGCACGACTCCGGCAAGGCGGGCACGCCCTACGTCTTCGATTTCTACGCCCACGAATATCGCCTGAACCGCACGATAAAGCGTTACCCGAAGCCCTACATCGCGCTGATCAACGGCATCGTAATGGGTGGAGGTGTCGGTGTTTCCGTACACGGACTATATCGTGTCGCCGGGGAAGGTTGCGTCTTCGCCATGCCGGAGACGGGGATCGGACTATTTCCCGACGTAGGCGGCACCTATTTCCTGCCGCGTTGCCCCGGCGAGGTCGGCCTGTATTTGGGGCTCACAGGCGCACGACTCGACGTCACCGACGCAAAATACGCCGGCATTGCGACGCATGTCGTGCCCGCGACACAGCACGAAGCGTTGATTGATGCTTTGGCGGACGGCACAAGGCCGTTGGAACGCACGCTCGCTCATTTCGCGGTCAGCCACGACAACAAGTCGAAGATCGCCGGCCTCCAGCCTTTGATCGATCGCCATTTCGCCGGCGGTTCGGTTGAAGCAATTTTCGCTTCTCTTGAAGTCGATGCGTCGCTCTTCGCTGCCGAGACTCTGAAGTCGCTGCGCACAAAGTCGCCGACCAGCCTGAAGGTGACCTATCGCCAAATTCGCGAAGGCAAAAAGCTCGGCTTTGAAGATTGCATGCGCCTGGAATTCCGCCTGACGAACCGCTTCATGCACGGCCGTGACTTCTACGAGGGCGTCCGCGCCGTCATACTGGAAAAAGACAACGCCCCGAATTGGCAGCCGTCGTCGCTCGAGTCGGTGACGGAAGCGCAGGTCAATGCATATTTCGCAACCCTGCCTAACGGCGATCTTGCACTCGACATTTGATGACCAGCTGACACGATAAACGGGAGAACGCCATGCGGATCGGATTCATCGGTTTAGGCAATATGGGCGGGCCGATGGCGGCCAACCTCGTAAAGGCAGGCCACCAGGTCGCCGTGTTCGACATGTCGAAAGCCGCAATCGAAAATGTAACCGCAGCCGGGGCGGCAGCCGCGGCGTCGGCCGATGCAGCAGCCGCCGATGCCGAAGTCGTGGTCACGATGCTGCCGGCAGGCCAGCATGTCCGCCAGGTCTATCTGGGCGAGCAAGGACTGCTCAAGTCTGTGAAACCCGGCACGCTGTGCATCGATTCCTCGACGATCGACGTGGCAACCGCGCGTGAAGTGCAAGTCGCCGCCAAGGCGGCGCGCGTCGACTTTCTCGACGCCCCCGTTTCCGGCGGTGTCGTCGGAGCAACGGCCGGAACGCTGACCTTCATGGTGGGCGGAGAAAACGACGCCTTCGCTCGCGCCAAGCCGATTTTGGAGAAGATGGGGAAGAACATCTTGCACGCCGGCGGCGCGGGGAACGGCCAAGCCGCGAAGATCTGCAACAACATGCTGCTCGCGATTTCGATGATCGGAACCTGCGAAGCGTTCGTACTCGCCGAAAAGCTGGGCCTGGACCATCAGACTCTTTTCGACATTTCATCGACGGCCTCCGGCCAATGCTGGAGCTTAACGACCTATTGTCCAGTCCCGGGGCCGGTTCCTGCGTCACCCGCCAATCGCAACTACCAAGCGGGTTTCACGGCTTCGATGATGTTGAAGGATCTAAAGCTCGCCCAGAGCGCGGCGCAGGCAGTAGGGGCCGCCACGCCGCTTGGCGCGCAAGCGACAGCGCTTTACAGCCTGTTTGAATCCGCCGGCGCCGGCGCGCGCGATTTTTCGGGAATTATTCAATTGTTGAGAGGAACCGCTGGCGATTAACCGTTTGTTTGCCTCATAGTTTAAACCAATCTTAGCTGCAGCCGACTAACTTGGCGTCCAACGCAATGGGTGAGAAAGCCCGAAGCAGGACAGGTTGGGGTCATGAACGGAAAGGCGACAGCGCGAGTTGCGACCGAAGAGCAAGGGCAAGAGGGCGTCAAGGCGCGCTATCTTGAATGCCTGAATTTGGTCGAACGTCTGCACAGGCAACTGCTCGACGTCATCAAGGACGAACTTGAGCGCGTGGGCCAGCCCGAAGTGAACAGCGTTCAAGCGCTGCTCATGTTCAATATCGGCGAGCAGGAATTGACCGCCGGCGAACTGCGTACGCGCGGCCACTACCTCGGCTCGAACGTGTCGTACAATCTCAAGAAGCTCGTCGAAGGCGGCTACATCAACCATGTCCGCTCGGAAAGCGACCGCCGCTCGGTGCGTGTCAGCTTGACCGAAAAGGGCAAGGACATCCGTAAGATCGTGGCCGGCCTTTTCGATCGCCATGTCCACCTGGTTGAACCGTCGGGTGGTTTGCCGGTCTCTGAGTTTGAGAATCTGAATAAGTCGCTTAATCGCTTGGAACGTTTCTGGATGGATCAGGTCCGCTTTCGCCTCTAGCTTGCTGAGAACCGTTCGCAAGTTGCCGCATGAAGAGTTATGACATGCGACAATTGGCACTGGCATCCCGAGCGGTCGGGCGCTTTACTACCAAACGCAAGAGTCAGCCTTAAACAAGGGCTCTCAATTCGGTCGCGTTTGGGTTTCGCGGAATGAACTACGAAGATCAATTTTCACAGGCCCTGGCGCAAGTTAAGCGGGAAGGTCGCTATCGGGTCTTCGCCGATATCGTTCGCCGCCGCGGCGCGTTTCCGACCGCCGTCCATCACACCGCGCAGGGCGAACTTCCGGTCACGGTTTGGTGTTCGAACGACTATCTGGGCATGGGCCAGAGCCCGTTGGTTTTGACCGCGATGCACGCGGCGGTTGATGTCGCGGGCGCCGGTTCCGGCGGCACACGCAATATCGCCGGCACGACCCACTATCACGTCGAACTCGAGCTCGAACTTGCCGACCTTCACGGCAAGGAAGCCGCGTTATTGTTCACGTCGGGCTACATAGCCAACGACGCGGCGCTCTCGACGCTGGGAAACGTTTTGCCGGGATGCATCATTTTTTCAGATGAGCTCAACCACGCCTCGATGATCGAAGGCATGCGCCGCTCCAAAGCGCAGCGCCAGATCTGGCGCCACAACGACCTCAAGCATCTCGAAGAGCTGTTGTTGCGCGCCGATCCATCGGCGCCGAAGATTATCGCCTTCGAATCCGTCTACTCGATGGACGGCGACATCTCGCCGATCGGCGCAATTTGCGACCTCGCAAAAAAATTCGGCGCGCTGACCTACCTCGACGAAGTTCATGCAGTCGGCCTCTATGGCTCGCGCGGCGGCGGTGTCGCCGAGCGCGATGGCGTCATGCAACGGATCGACATCATCAACGGCACGCTGGCCAAGGCGTTCGGTGTGATGGGCGGTTACATTGCAGCCACAGCCCAGTTCGTTGATGTCGTGCGCTCGTTCGCGCCGGGTTTCATCTTCACGACATCGATCCCGCCGGTCTTGGCGGCAGGCGCCCTCGCAAGCGTGCGTCATCTCAAGGTCAGTCAGGTTGAGCGGATACGCCATCAGGAACGTGCGGCCACTCTGAAGACGCTAATGCGCGAAGCAGGCCTGCCGGTGATGCCGTCGGTCAGTCACATCGTGCCCGTGCTTGTTGGCGATCCTACGCGCTGCAAGCAGTTGTCTGACATTTTGCTGCTCGAACACGCGATCTATGTTCAGCCGATCAACTACCCGACTGTACCTCGCGGGACCGAGCGTTTGCGCTTTACCCCGTCGCCGTTCCACGACGACGACAAGATGCGCGCGCTGATTACGGCACTCGACAAGGCGTGGTCGCGGCTCAACATCCAACGTGCCGCCTAACGCGCCCTCCGCCATCATCTTGGAGGTGACGACCGTCGGTTCGTCGCAGAAAGTGACGGCAATCGACGAGGCAACGGGCACGGAAGTATCCTTCATCGCGCCCACATCCGCCGCCCGAATCGATATCGAACGCCTTGCAAGATCGAAACTCGCCTACGTCATGAAAAAAAAAGGCGACGACGCCTAAGGCCTCGCCGCCCAATTCTCGAAGACTGCCGGCGAGTTGGCTAGGCCGCCTTCTTGCGCCGTCCGCGTCCGGCACTCGCCGGGACCCGCCCAAGACCGATCTTCTTTGCGAAATCCGAACGCTGACGCGCGTAGGCCGGGGCGACCATTGGATAGTCGGGCGGCAGTCCCCACTTCGCGCGGTATTCTTCCGGCGACATGCTGTAGTTCGAGCGCAGATACCGCTTCAACATTTTCAGCCTCTTGCCGTCCTCCAGGCAAATGATGAAGTCGTCGCCGATCGATTTCTTCACCGAGACCGCGGGCTTTGCGGCGTTCGCGGCATCGACGCCGGCACCCGACATCAAGCCGGCCAGCGCCGAATGTACGTTTTTCAGGATGACCGGGACTTCCGTCATCGGCACCTGATTGTGGCTGACATACGATGAGACGATACCTGTCGCGAGATTCAACAGGTGGTCGGTGGCTTTGCCGTTCTCTGGTTTGGTGTCCGACATCGAGGGTATCCTAAGTTGTTCTGGCGAAATAATATTACTGACTTTTGGAATCGGGAGCTTCAGCTTCACCATATGGAACTTGACGATCGACGACGCAAGTAAAAACCAGAATATCCACACCATGCCGTCACAATTTGGTTAGTATTTCGAGGCTATTCGGCTCAACTAAGTTGACTTCGCCTGACGCTATTCACAGGCAGTCGATAAACTATTGTTGAACAGGCGAAGGCATCGACAAATCCTCGATCAGTTTGTGTTCGTCGGCGCAACGATGACGCTTGGATTGGTGTGAGACGGAAATCACGCCAGACCCATGCCGCGTTCGCGTCGGCCGTTAACCCAAAACCGTCAAGCGGGGTCGCTAATCTCCAATACTTCACCGCAATAGTATTAGCGGGATTGAACGCAGCCCCCGCAAATGCTTGTGTTGGATCGTGGGTAAGTATCCAGTTGGACACAAGCCCGGGTAGGTCACGCCGGGGGAGCCGAAGCCAAACAATGAGATGCCCGTTTTGCCAACACGATGATACGCAGGTCAAAGACAGCCGGCCCACGGAAGACAACGCCGCCATTCGCCGCCGCCGCGTTTGCCCCGCCTGTGGCGCGCGCTTCACGACGTTTGAAAGAGTCCAACTTCGCGATTTGGTGGTAATCAAGAAGAGCGGCCGCCGCCTTCCGTTCGACCGCGACAAGCTGATGCGCTCCATCCAGCACGCCATTCGCAAGCGGCCGGTAGAGCCTGAACGCGTGGAACGCATGGTCAACGGCATCGTACGCCGCCTGGAAAGTTCCGGCGAGACGGAAATACCGTCCACAACAATCGGCGAACTCGTCATGCAAGGTCTGAGCAATCTGGATACGGTTGCCTATGTACGCTTTGCTTCCGTCTACAAGAATTTCCGTGAAGCCAAGGATTTCGAGAATATCATCGGCCAGTTGAACGACACGGACGGCAAGCCGGGGTGAAACCCACGCGCCACGACGAGCAAAACGACGAACGCTACATGACGCTGGCGCTCGGCCTTGCCGGGCGCGGCGTCGGCCGAGTTTGGCCTAACCCAGCCGTTGGCTGCATAATCGTCGACGCGGCGGGCCATGTCGCCGGTCGCGGCTGGACGCAAGCTTGCGGCAGGCCCCACGCTGAAACCGAGGCTCTGCGACAAGCCGGTGCTGGCGCACGCGGTGCCACGGCTTATGTCTCGCTAGAGCCGTGTGCCCACCACGGAAAAACCCCGCCCTGCGCTCAAGCCCTGATCGATGCAGGCATCGTGCGCGTCGTCAGTGCGATCGAAGATCCCGACGCCCGCGTCTCGGGCGCGGGGCATGCGATGCTCAAAGCTGCCGGGATCGCACTGCGGACAAATCTGCTGGCCGGCCCGGCTGCCGTCGCAAATGCTGGTTTCTTTAGCCGCGTCCAACGCAGCCGCCCCCAAGTGACTTTGAAACTGGCAACGACGCTCGACGGCCGAATTGCTCTGACCGGCGGCGAAAGCCGCTGGATCACCGGAGCGCACGCTCGCGCCCACGCGCATTTGATGCGTGCCCGCCACGACGCTGTGATGATCGGAGTCGGCACGGCACTCGCCGACGATCCGGAACTGACATGCCGGCTTCCGGGGATCGACGCGTCGACTTTGGTGCGCATCGTTGTCGATACGAACGGCCGCCTTTCACTCGCGTCGAAACTTGGTCGCACGGCCGCCTCGCAACCAGTATGGTTGCTCACGTCAAAAGCGGCGGAGACCGGCGCGCTCGGCAAGTCTGGCTTCAAAATCATCCAGGTGCCGACCGGCGAAAGTGGCGTCGATCTTTCAGTGGCGATGAAATCGCTCGCCGAAGAAGGCTTAACGCGCATTCTTGTCGAAGGCGGCGCGACACTTGCGACATCGCTCCTGAGGGCAAAGCTTGTCGATTGCTTGCTGTGGTACCGCGCGCCGTCGATTATGGGCGAAGGAAAGCCTGCCGTAGCGTCGCTTGGCCTTGCCGCCCTTGGGGATATGCCGCGCTTTCGGCACGAAGAGACAATAAGCCTCGGCGAAGACGTGCTGGAATCTTACCGCGCCGCGACCTAATACATGAGCCCATGTTCACAGGTATCATCACCGACGTCGGCGCGGTTCAGGCGATAACCAAGCGCGGCGACACAACGATCAAGATCGCGACGGCCTTCGATCCAGGTTCGATCGCGCTCGGCGCGTCGATCGCTTGTTCGGGTGCCTGCCTGACGGTGATCGCCAAAGGCGGGCGCGAGGGCGAGGGTTGGTTTTCCGTCGAAGCCTCCGCCGAAACCATGTCGAGGACCACGCTGGGCTCGTGGGTCGTCGGCAGCCGCGTCAATCTCGAACGTTCGCTGAAAGTGGGCGAGGAGATCGGCGGCCACATCGTCAGCGGTCATGTCGACGGCGTCGGCGACGTCGTGTCGGTCGCTCCCGAGGGCGACTCGATCCGCTTCAAAATCCGCGCACCGAAGCAACTCGCGAAGTTCATCGCCGCCAAAGGCTCGATCGCGCTAGACGGCGCCTCGCTGACCGTAAACGAGGTCGATGGCAACATCTTCGGCGTCAATATCATTCCCCATACCGCCAAGGTCACGACGTGGGGCGCCGTCAAGCCAGGCGACAAGCTGAACATCGAAATCGACATGCTCGCGCGTTATCTCGCGCGCCTCAAGGAGTTCGCATGAGCCGCAGCGAATTCCACGACTTCATCTCCTCGCCCGAAGACATCATTGAGGACGCGCGCAACGGGCGTATGTTCATCCTCGTCGACGCCGAAGACCGCGAAAACGAAGGCGACATCGTCATCCCCGCTCAGATGGCGACGCCCGACGTCATTAACTTTATGGCCAAGCACGCGCGCGGCCTCATCTGCCTCGCGCTTCCAAATGAACGCGCCGAGCAACTGCACCTGCCGATGATGTCGCGCGAAAACGGCACGCAGCATCAAACGGCGTTCACGGTCTCGATCGAAGCCAAGGAGGGTGTGACCACCGGCATCTCGGCCCACGATCGTGCGCGCACGATTGCGGTTGCGATCGACCCGAGCAAGGGCCGCAACGACATCGTAACGCCCGGCCACGTCTTTCCGCTCGTTGCACGCCGCGGCGGCGTATTGGTGCGCGCCGGACATACGGAAGCCGCCATCGACATCCCGCGCCTTGCGGGTCTCTATCCGGCAGGTGTCATCTGCGAGATCATGAACGACGACGGCACGATGGCCCGTCTGCCCGATCTCGTAAAGTTCGCGCAACTGCACGGCATGAAGGTGGGCACGATCGCCGATCTGATTGCCTATCGCCGCCGCCACGACCACTTCATCACGCGCTCCGTCGAGACCGATATCGACAGCCATCATGGCGGGCGCTTCAAGATGATGCTCTATATCAACACGCTCGAATACGCCGAACACATCGCGTTGGTGAAAGGCGATATAGCGGCGCCGGGCCCCGTTCTGGTGCGCATGCACGCGGTTAATTTGCTCGACGATCTGCTATCCGTCCGCGGAGGCAAGGACGATGTTCTGGCGCGCTCGATGGAACTCATCGGCAAGGAAGGCCGCGGCGTCATCGTGCTCATCCGCGAAACCCGCTCGACCTATATCTCCGATCTGCTGCTGCGCACTGAACCTAGACCCGAGTCCGCGCCACGCCGTTTGAAGGAATACGGTGTCGGTGCTCAGATTTTGCTCGACCTCGGCGTGCGCGAAATGATTTTGCTGACGAACTCCGCCACGAAGACTATCGTCGGCCTGGATGGCTACGGCTTGCGCGTCGCGGGCACGCGCATTGTCGGTTCGGGCTACGAAAGGTAGGGCGTCGTGACGAAAATCTTGATCGTGGAGGCGCGCTTCTATGCCGGCATCTCCGACGCCTTGCTGGCAGGCGCGAGCGGTGTGCTGAAGGCCGCCGGCGCTGAATTCGACAAGATCACCGTTCCCGGCGCCTTGGAAATTCCGGGCGCAATCGCCATGGCCAACGCTTCGGGTCACGCGGCGGGACGTGCCTATGACGGTTACGTCGCGCTCGGCTGCGTCATGCGCGGGGAAACCACGCACTATGAAACGGTTGCGAATGAATCCGCGCGTGGCTTGATGGACCTAACGGTTCATCAGCGTCTTGCGGTCGGCAACGGAATCCTCACCGTCGAGAACGAGGAGCAGGCCTGGGCGCGCGTAAACGCCGACAAGGTCGAGGACAAAGGTGCCGGCGCGGCCAAGGCGGCGCTCGCCATGGTGGCGTTGCGGCGCCAATTGGGTTTGGGACCGAGATAGATGAGCCCGCCCGACACCCACCGTCCCAAGCGCCGCTCGGACGGGCGCTCGCGAAGCGCTTCGCGCCTTGCGGTCGTCCAAGCGCTCTATCAAATGGAACTCTCGGACCAGGATTGCGAAACCGCTTTGCGCGAATTTATCGCCCATCGCCTCGGCCACGAAATCGAAGGCGAGCAATACGCCGAAGCCGACGAGAAATACTTCGCCGAGATCGTGCGCGGCGTCGTGGCGCGTCAAAGCGAAATTGACGGTGCACTCGCGCGTTACATCGTGAAGGAATGGGCCTTCGACCGTATCGACGCGACGATGCGCGCCACGATGCGCGCCGCCGCTTTCGAGCTGATCGACCGTCCGCAAGTGCCAGCGCGCGTCGTCGTCAACGAGTATTTGAATGTCGCCTCGGCATTCTTCGAGGATGGCGAGGAAATGGCATTTCTCAGCGGCGTGCTGAACCGCATGGCGCGCGAAACGCGCCCCGCCGAACAAGTCCCGGCGCCGACGCTCGAACAATGACCCCCGGCGCGAACCGGCTCGGCGAGTTTGATCTGATCGCGAAATATTTTGCCCCGCTTGCGCGCCGGGCGCCCGGCGCCTTCGGCCTCAAGGACGATGCCGCCGTCTTTCAACCTCAACCCGCGCACGACGTCGTTCTGACGGCCGATGCCGTCGTCGCAGGCGTCCACTTCCTGCCGCACGATCCCGCCGACACGATCGCGCAAAAAGCCTTGCGCGTGAACATTTCCGATCTGGCGGCCAAGGGTGCAACGCCGCGCGTCTATCTGCTGACGTTGGCGATGCCGCCCACGATCAACGAAGCTTGGTTGAAAGCCTTCGCCGCCGGGCTGAAGCGCGATCAAACAAGCTTCGGCATCACACTTGTCGGGGGCGACACGGTCGCGACGCCTGGACCGCTCACGATCAGCGTCACGGCCATCGGCGAGGTCCCGCGCGGTAAGATGTTGACCCGAGGCGGAGCGCAAATTGGCAACGACGTCTGGGTCACAGGCACAATCGGCGACGCCGCGCTTGGCCTCAAGGTCGCGAAGGGTGACGATCTTGGGTTGAATGAAAAACGGAGAGCTGCGGCTCTCAACCGCTTTCGTTTGCCCGAGCCGCGACTCAGGCTTGGCATCGGACTCGTCGGCGTGGCGCAGGCCTGTATCGACGTGTCCGACGGGCTGATCGCAGATCTCGGCCACATATGCGAAGTTTCCGGAGTAGGAATTGAGCTGCTGGCGGCCCAGGTCCCAATGTCGACACTCGCGTCGTCGGCGTTGGCGGCGGGGCGCGTGACCCTTGCCGAATTATTAACGGGCGGCGACGATTACGAGTTGGCGGTTGCGGCGCCAACGACAGCTCGTATGCAGTTGGCGGCATTGGCCAAGCGGTCCAAGACCAATTTCACCAGGATAGGCAGCGTTGTACGAGGACGGGCAGTCACAACGCGCGATCGCGACGGCGCCCAAGTCCGGTTTGCGCGCTTGGGCTTCACTCATTTCTGAATTGGTAATGAATTAACGCTTCACCGGATATTAAAACGGTTGGGCGCAGGATGCGTGTCGGGTAAATGGAGTGCCTGACATGCGGTTTATCATCGCGCTCATACTGTTGATGATCGTTCTGGGCTCGGCGGCGCAGAAAGATGCAAACGGCAAAACCAGCCGGGACGCAAAGGCCGCCGCCTAATCTGGAGGCAGCACGTGCGCGCTCTTATTGCGCTCGCCATTCTAGTGTGCCTTGGAGGCACGGATCCGGCATGGGCCTCAAGCGCCAAAAAAACACCCGAACATGGTAAGGCCGACGCCGAAGCTGCTCGAGAGCTGGGCGTGCCGAGCGATCCGAACATCGACATGCCCGGCCTCGTTTCGCCGGTCATCGTCGATGGTGAACTCCAACGCTACGTCTACCTGTCCCTCAAATTGAAACTCAGCGATATCGGACAGCGATCGGCGTTGCTTGAGAAGGTGCCCTATCTACAAGACGCCTTCCTGCGCGAGGTTCACGGGGTTTCGATTGCTTACAATAACGACCCTTCGATCGTGGACGAAGCCGGCGTCCTCAAACGCCTCATGCATGTATGCGAAGCCGTTGTGGGCGCCGGCGTCGTCAAAGAAATCGAGATTATGAAAGCGGCGCGAAGCGGCCACTGACGTTGCTCTGGTGCTCATCAAGTCGGTCAAGGAGCGATGATCGAGCACGAACCGAAAGCCCGGAAATCGAAAGCAGCACGGTGGCGCTCCGGACGGCCAATTCGCTGTCTTGGCGCCCCGGCGTGTCCCTCGCTTTTTCGGGCCACAGCTTGCGCCACGCTGTCGCGACCCCAGTTTCCCGCATATCGGCGCCTTTGCCGTATTGCAAGCCTCTAGGCGCTTTGGCATGTTCCCGCGTCTTTTTGGCCGGGGGCACATCGAGTCGGCAATTCGCGCGCCGGCTTGCGCGGCACTGTTCCCGGACCAGCCCCGAGAACCGGACACCTCCGGTCTTCGGCAACTTCAGGAAAAGGTTCGAGGCAATGGATACGGCAACGACTATCGTTTTGCTCTGCGCGGTCGCAGGGCTCGGTTACGGCTTCTGGGCGATCCAGTCCGTGTTGAGCGCGCCTGCAGGCAACCCGCGGATGCAGGAAATCGCCGCCGCCATTCAAGAGGGCGCCTCCGCCTACCTGAATCGTCAGTACACGACCATCGCGATGGCCGCGGGCGGCGTCGTTGTGATCCTGCTCATTGCCTTCCAAAATTTGACCGTTCCAATCGGCTTCATCATCGGCGCCACGTTGTCCGGCGCGGCTGGTTTTATCGGCATGTACGTATCGGTGCGCGCGAACGTGCGCACGACCGAAGCGTCGCGTAAGGGTTTGGCGCAGGGCCTGGCGATCGCGTTCAAGTCCGGCGCCTCGACCGGCATGCTCGTTGTCGGCCTCGCACTTCTTGCGATCGGCGGATATTACGCCCTTTTGACCGGCCTCGCCGGTTACGACATCAACGATCCGGCTCAAAACCGCGTTGTCGTCGAAGCGTTGGTGGCACTCGCGCTCGGGGCTTCGATCATCTCGATCTTCGCGCGTCTCGGCGGCGGCATCTTTACCAAGGGTGCCGACGTCGGCGGCGACATGGTCGGCAAGGTCGAGGCCGGCATTCCCGAAGATGACCCCCGCAACCCCGCCACGATTGCCGACAATGTGGGCGACAACGTCGGCGATTGCGCCGGCATGGCAGCCGACCTCTTTGAAACCTATGTCGTCACGATTGGCGCGACGATGGTCTTGGCCTCGATTTTCTTTGTCGACGCTGCCGCCAAGTCGATGATGATGATGTACCCACTGTTGATCGCAGGCGTTTGCATTCCTGCGTCGATCGCCGGCACCTTCGCCGTGCGCCTCGGTGCCTCGAAGAACATCATGGGCGCGCTCTATCAGGGCCTCATCGTATCCGCGGTGATCTCGCTGGTTCTCATCGGCATTGTGACCTGGCAGTTCGTCGGCTTCGACACCTCGTTGACCGCCGGAAACCTGACCTTCACCGGCTTCACACTGTTCCTCTGCGGAATTGCTGGCTTGGCGGTCACGGGTCTGATCGTCTGGATCACCGAGTACTACACCGGCATCGACTATCGTCCCGTCCGCTCCATCGCCAAGGCCTCGGTCACCGGCCACGGCACAAACGTCATCCAAGGTCTAGCGATCTCGATGGAAGCAACCGCCTTGCCGGCGCTTGTCATCGTCTGGGGCATCATCGTCACCTACACGTTGGCGGGCCTGTTCGGCATCGCCATTGCCACGACCACCATGCTGGCGCTGGCGGGGTTTATCGTTGCCCTCGACGCCTTCGGCCCTGTGACGGACAACGCCGGCGGCATCGCCGAAATGTCGGGCCTCGACAAGGAAGTGCGCAAGACCACCGATGCGCTCGACGCGGTCGGCAACACCACCAAGGCCGTGACAAAGGGCTACGCGATCGGATCGGCGGGCCTCGGCGCGCTCGTTCTATTTGCAGCGTACACTGAGGATTTGCGTCATTTTGTTCTGACGGCAGGACCGGACAGTTTCTTCAAGGACGTTCAGTATAACTTTAGCCTGCAGAACCCGTATGTTGTTGTCGGCCTCTTCATCGGCGGCATGCTGCCCTATTTGTTCGGCTCTATGGGCATGACGGCAGTTGGCCGTGCGGCGGGCGCCGTGGTCGAAGAAGTCCGCCGTCAGTTTAGGGAAAAGCCAGGCATTATGAAGGGCACGGAAAAGCCCGACTACGGCCGCGCCGTCGACATGCTGACCAAGGCCGCCATCCGCGAGATGGTCATTCCGTCGTTGTTGCCGGTTCTGTCGCCGATCGTCCTCTTTGTCATGGTCATGCTGATCGCAGGCAAGGGTGCAGCGCTAGCGGCTGTCGGCGCCATGCTGATGGGCGTGATCGTCAACGGTCTGTTCGTTGCCATCTCGATGACCTCGGGCGGCGGCGCTTGGGACAACGCCAAGAAGTACATCGAGGACGGGCACTTCGGCGGCAAGGGATCGGAAGCCCATAAGGCGGCCGTCACCGGCGACACGGTCGGCGACCCCTACAAAGACACCGCAGGCCCCGCCATCAACCCGATGATCAAGATCGCGAACATCGTGGCACTGCTGCTGCTCGCGGCCCTCGCGCATATGTAGCGCCGAAGGCGCATCGCCCAAAAAAAGGCCTCGGAAAATTCCGGGGCCTTTTTTTTATTTGCAGGGCGCTTGAGCTACCTGCCGTCGCCGCCGGGCCGCGTCGGGCCATCGTTGGAGCCCGGCGCACCGGGCGGCAATGCGCCCATATTGCCGAACACTTGCTGCAGGAACGACATTTCCTTGCCGCGGCTCGGTGTCTCGCGGTCGACCAACGCGATCACCTGACCATCTTCGATGCCGTAAGTACGCACATCCGAGACTTTGCCGTCATCGTTGAACGCCACCGCCAGAATTTGACGCTTGGTCACGTCGGGCTTGAAGAACGCATAGCGTTCCTGCTCGGTCGAGATGTAATACCAGGTCGGATCGCCGAACGCCGCCGTACTGGACGGCGTGCCGAGCTTTTCCTGCACCGAATCACGTGTGTCGCCGCCGACCTTGACCGAGGCCACTTTTTCGTCGTCCGGCACATAACCGCGGACGTCGCGAATGGGGGCGCAGGCTGCAAGCCCTGCCAAAACAAGAACGGAGGCTGCGACAAGCGGGCGCGATGCCATTGGATTACTCCCAATGCCGGACTAAGGGGTTCAAGGTGCTGTTGACGTACCGCTACGCTAGCCTAATTTCAAGCCAAAGCCACTAATCCTCCGGAAAGTCAGGGCCTGTGCGGAAAATTCTATCGCTCTTTACCCGCGGACCCGACCGTTCGCGCCACGGCGCCTGGATCTACACCGCGCTGGTCGATCAGGCCCGCCGCCCGCAATTCTACGAGTCGATGGACGTTCCCGACACGTTGGACGGGCGCTTCGATTTGATTGTCTTGCATGCCGGTCTCTATTTGCCGCGGCTGAAATCGGTCCGCGCCGACGGGAAGGCGCTTGCCCAAGCAACCTTCGACCAGATGTTCGCCAACATGGAACAGGGCCTGCGCGAACTGGGCAACGGCGACATGTCGGTGCCGAAGAAAATCCAGAAAATGGTGCAGGCTTTCTATGGCCGAGCGACCGTCTACGACACCGCCTTAAAGGGCGGCGACATCGTCGCATTGCGCGCAGCCCTGCACCGCAACATCTATCGTGGCGCGGAAATTTCGAACACCCAACTCGATTCCCTCGCCACCTATGTGCGCGCGGCGTCCGAAGCATTGCAGGCGGCAACCGATGGCGACATCGTGGCCGGAACATTTGCTTGGCCCGCGCCATGACCAAGCCGCGCGCCGAACCGATCCCGCCACCCGAACATGGCTTTCGCCGTATGATCGCAATCGCCAAGGTGGGCGAGGGTGGTTTGGTACAAAAAATCACCGCCGGTCCGAACGATCTGCCGCGAATTGCAACTTATCTCGATCTCACCGCGATCGGCGCTCTGTCGGCGGAAATGACGCTGACGCGCTGGCGAGCGAGGGGCGTTCGCGTCAGCGGCAAGTTGAAGGCGGACGTGATTCAGACTTGCGTCGTCACGCTTGATCCGCTCCCCGCCCAAATCCAAGCCGAATTCGAACGCCGTTTCCTTCCCGTCGAAGCAATTCCAATGGGACACACGGCACAACACGAAGTCTTCGTCGATCCCGAAGGCGAAGATCCGCCCGAACCCGTGGACCGCGATATCGACCTGGGCGAAGTTCTCGTAGAAGAGCTTGCGCTCAGCCTCGATCCCTATCCGCGCAAACCTGACGCCGAGTTCAAAGCAGGGTACGCGCCTGCCGGCGAGCCGCAAAAGCACCCCTTCGCCGCCCTCGCCAAACTCAAACCGAAGAAATCCTGATCGCATTCAGTCGACGCACCGCATTCCTTGAACCTTGCCGTCTTCGACGGTCGCAAAGCAGCCGCAAGGGTCTGTCGTGCGCTGACAAACCCCGACGACCGACGCGGCCGGCGGTAACGGTGCACCCTCAAATCGGCATTGGCCCAGGCACTGCGCCTTGCCCGAACAGGATTTTCCTCCATCGGCGTATTTCAATACGCAACTTATCGTGCCCATCAGGCATATGCGACGGAGCGTGCCGCCCTTCGCCTGGCACGACTGATCATCGTCCTCTGCGGTTGAGGAATCGGCCACAACCGTGTCGGCGGTCGAAGTTCCCGTGTCCGGCGGGGGCGCGCAATTCAATAGAAAAAATCCAGCGGCAAGCAGGAGGATCGTGCGCATCCGGGCGTCCTTTGATGTTGCAGGCGACCGGACCTCAAAGCCCGAAGCTCAGGCAATCCATGTCCAAATGCCAAATAGAGGTGTCCCTACCGGTCGTTTGCCCTTGCGGCTCCAAAAACTGCGGCAAATCCGGGGGTTGAACTCGGGGACGCTTTCCTATTGTATCCGCGCCTTAATTTTCCGCCAGGATCGTTGGGCGAAGGTGCGGCAATCGCGCCCGTTTTTGCGCCATTGGTGGTAACACACAGGAGAGGTGGCCCATGGCGGTCCCCAAAAGAAAAGTAAGCCCGTCCAGGCGCAACATGCGCCGTTCGCATCACGCCTTGTCGCGACCCGATTATGCCGAATGCGCCAACTGCGGCGAGCTGAAGCGGCCGCACCACGTTTGCGCGAAATGTGGCTTCTATGACGGTCGCGAAGTCGAAAAGCAGGCGACCTAGCGCCCGTGCCGCGTCCGGCGCATATTCGCCAAATGCAGCGACGGCCGACTTCAAATGGATAGCGCGCGCACGCCCCGCGAGGTCGTGATCTCGATCGACGCGATGGGCGGTGACAACGCCCCTCAAGCGATTGTAGATGGCGTGGCGATCGCCCATGTGCGCCACCCCAAAGTCAAATTCTTGCTGCACGGCGATCACGCGAGCCTGCAGCCGATTTTACTCGGTAGGCCGACGGTCAAAAACGTTGCCCAAGTCGTTCATTGCGATGACACCGTCGGCATGGACGACAAACCGTCCCAAGCCTTGCGTCGGGGGCGGAACACGTCGATGTGGCGTGCCGTCGATGCCGTTCGCTCCAAGGATGCGCTCGTCGCCGTCAGTGCCGGCAACACCGGCGCTCTGATGGCGATGTCCATTTTCCAGTTGCGCACAATTCCTGGTCTTTCGCGCCCCGCGATCGCCGCGATCTGGCCGACGATCCGCGGTCAGACGATCGTGCTGGACGTCGGCGCCAACGTAGATAGCGACGCGCGTCAGCTGGTCGACTTCGCAATTCTAGGCGACGCCTATGCGCGCGTGGTTTTGGGACTCGATCGGCCCAATATCGGCCTCCTGAACATTGGAGCCGAGGAATTAAAGGGCAACGACGCGGTCAAAGCCGCAGCTGCCGCCCTTCGCGCGCCGGGCGTACCGTTGCGTTTTCATGGATTCGTCGAAGGCGACGATATCAGCGCCGGCACCGTCGACGTCGTCGTGACGTCGGGCTTCACCGGCAACATCGCCTTGAAGACGGCCGAAGGCACAGCGCGACTGATCGGCCACTACATTCGCTCGGCCATGGCGCGTTCGTTGTTTTCGCGCATCGGCTACATCTTTGCCAAGCCCGGCTTCGATGTGCTCCGCCAAAAATTGGATCCGCGCGCCGTCAACGGCGGCGTATTGCTTGGATTAAACGGCACCGTCGTCAAAAGCCATGGCGGCACCGACGGCACCGGATTTGCGACTGCTATCGACCTCGCCGTCGAAATGGCGCAGAGCGATTTCCCGGCCCGCATCGCCGACGCCATGTCCCATCTGCCGCCCTCGTTCAGCGCCCTCGGCGGACCGAAGGTCGACACCCCGAGTCCCGCGCCGGAGCCGGTCTCCTAGTGCGTGTCGTTCGCTCTCAAGTTCGCGGCATCGGCTCTTATCTGCCGGCGCGCGTCGTCCCGAACGCTGAACTCGCCGCAAAACTCGAAACAAGCGACGAGTGGATTCGCGAACGCACCGGCATCCGCGAGCGTCGCATCGCGGCCGACGGCGAGTTCACCTCCGACCTCGCGATCGCCGCATCCCAAGAAGCGCTGCGCGCGGCCGGCATGGTCGCCAGCGCGATCGACATGATCGTGCTCGCCACCGCGACGCCCGACGAAACATTCCCGGCAACGGCGACCACGGTCCAAGCGCGCCTTGGTACGCGCGGCGCGGCCTTCGATCTCCAGGCCGTGTGTTCAGGTTTTATCTACGCGCTCGCCGTCGCCGACAATTTCATCAAGGCGGGGCAGGTGAAAAATTGCCTCGTCATCGGGGCTGAGACTTTTTCGCGCATCCTCGACTGGAACGACCGCACCACATCCGTGCTGTTCGGCGACGGCGCCGGCGCGATGGTTTTGACGGCGGGCCAGGGCGAGGGCACGACCAAAGATCGCGGCGTACTGTCCACTCATCTTTTCGCAGACGGCCGCCACCATGACCTGCTCTATGTCGATGGCGGCCCGTCGAAGACCAAGACGACGGGCTTCCTGCGCATGGAGGGCCGCGAGGTCTTCCGCCACGGCGTCACCAACATGGCCGAAGCGATCGAAACCGCGCTCATCGCAACTTCCCTGACTGCCTCCGACATCGATTGGTTCGTGCCGCATCAAGCCAATCAGCGCATTCTCGACGCGACAGCACGCAAGGTAGGTGTGCACCCATCGCGTGTGGTCTCGACCGTTGCCAACCATGCGAACACGTCAGCCGCCTCAGTTCCGCTGGCGCTGTCGGTCGCGGTTAACGATGGCCGCATCAAACCCGGCAACCTGGTCCTGCTGGAGGCGATGGGTGGCGGTTTTACCTGGGGCTCCGCGCTGATCCGCTGGTAGAACGAACTTCTATCCCCCTGATATTGACGGCATTTCGCCCTGGACCTACCGTTCGTATGTTGAGTCGCGACGGACATCCGCGCAGATCGTGCGGACCGAAGGGGGCAAGCGAATGAGCGAGACCTTAACCCGGCAGCAATTGGCCGAGGCGGTCTATGCCCAAGTCGGACTGTCGCGCAATGAATCGGCCGAACTGGTCGACCGCGTGCTCGAAGAAGTTTCGGTCCGGCTTATTCGCGGGGAAACGGTGAAGTTGTCGTCGTTCGGCACATTTGCCGTACGTTCGAAAGGTGGACGAATCGGCCGTAACCCGAAAACGGGCCAGGAAGTGCCGATCAACCCGCGCCGTGTGCTTGTGTTCCGCGCGAGCCACGTATTGAAGGCGATGATCAACGAAGACCATGTCGGCCCCGACGCAGGCAAGACCACGGGTGGAACAAAATGAGCCAAGCAAACCGCATCGAAAAAGCGCCCGACGCATTCCGCACCATTTCCGAGGTCTCGGAAACGCTCGACGTCCCTCAACACGTGCTGCGTTTCTGGGAGGCTAAGTTCACCCAAGTCAAGCCGCTCAAGCGCGCCGGTGGCCGCCGTTACTACCGCCCGGAAGATATCGATCTCCTCAAAGGCGTACGCGGTCTTCTCTACAACGAAGGCTTTACGATCAAGGGCGTGCAGAAAGTCCTGCGCGAGCAAGGCGCCAAGCACGTCGCCGAAATCGGCCGCAGCGGCGTGAAAGCGGCCAACGCCAAACGCGACCTCGCACCGGAGGATGTGGCACCCATGCCTGCGCCCTTGTTCGGGCGCGCCTCGATGCCATTGGTCGAACATGTCAATATGACCTCCGACGAGCCCAGCGACAAAATTCTCGCCGAACAACGCGAGCGCTTGGAGGGCGTGCTCGACGATTTGCTCGGCCTGCGCGACTTGCTGAAACGCCGCCCAAAAACGAAGGCTGTCGCGGCGGAGTGATCCAGAAAGCGGTAGGTGCGTCGTAGTGCTTTACGCCATCGTCAAAGCCGCGCTATCGGGCGTGATTGTTCTGATCGTTTCGGAAGTCGCCAAGCGCTATCCCGGCTGGGGCGGTATGATTGCGTCGCTGCCCCTAATTTCGATTCTCGGCATCGTTTGGCTGTGGAACGACACCGGCGACAATGATCGCATCGCGCGCCACGCCGAAGCGACGTTCTGGTTTGTCTTGCCGTCGCTCCCCATGTTTCTCCTATTTCCAGCCCTACTGCGTTGGAACATCGCATTCTGGCCCGCATTGGCAGCCTCCTGCCTCCTCACCGTGGTGCTGTACGCGTTGATGCTGTGGTTGCTGCCCAAGTTCGGGATCGCGCTGTAGCGGGCGATTGCTTTGCCAGGCGCACCGCGCCTATAGTGCCGCCCCCAACGGGACCCGCCCCCAAGATTTGCACGCGGGTACTTCACCAAGTGTCGGAGCGTAGCGCAGCCTGGTAGCGCATCAGTCTGGGGGACTGGGGGTCGCAGGTTCAAATCCTGTCGCTCCGACCAACACTTTCAAGAAATTTCAGGCAAACGCGCGACCAGCCGCCACGGTGCGCACAGAGTTCGGCGTCGACGGGCACGCACTGTCGAGCGCCTATCGAGAGTGGTGAACATTTACGGAAATCGCCCGTTCGTAGATGGCGATCAAATCCAAGTAGTTCCGCTCGGCCGTGTAACGCTCTTCGAACGCGGCCCGGGCCGCTTTGCCCATGTTTGCCAATTGATCCGGATGTTCGATCGCCCAGCGCGCTTTTGCGTTGAGGTCTTGGGCGTCCATCGGTGTGAAGGTCTGACCTGCCGCTCCATCTTGCAGCAAACTGGAAAGGCCCCCGAGGTCGCTCGCAAGCACCGGCAGGCCGTTCGAGAAGGCCTCGACAATCGTCATTGGAAACATCTCGTAGCAAATCGAGGGCAGGACCAGGAACGACGCCCGTCTCATCTCCTCATTCACTTGATCGCGGCTGAGCCGGCCGAGGCAAGTGATGTTCTTGCTCGACGCAGCCTCGCACATCTCCCTCAGCGGGCCGTCCCCGGCGATGCGCAATGGATAGTCCAAGCTGCGCCAAGCCGAGAGCAATACGGCGATTCCTTTCTCGTCGCTCAACCGGCCAACGTACAGTGCGCCATGCCTTGGCGTGTTGTCCACATTCAAGCCGGTCGACGGGTCGGCGACGGCGTTGCCCATGACGACGATTTGATCGGCCGCAAGACCGCCTTCGATGAATTTCGCTTTGGCAAAATCGGTGAGCGCGATGAACAGATCGACTTTTCGCCGCCACGTGCCGGCACATTTGTGGAAGTCGACCATGCAAACAAGAGGCAAGGTTGCAAGAAAGGACGCACGATAGACGCGATGCCACAGGGCCCAAATTGCCGAGTGCTTAAGACTGCGCTCGCGGATTCGGCCGTTGTGATAGAGAATTGCCGTCGGGCACATGATGCGAAAGTTATGCAGCGTCATGACGGACGGGACGCCCGCGTCGCGGCACGCGTCGAATATCGCCGGCGACAATTGCGGGAAGAAATTGTGTACGTGCACGACGTCCGGACGGAACTGGCGCACCCGATCGGCTAAGGCCGCCGCCGCCCAGGGGTTGTGCACGGTCAGCACGGCGGTGGTTGCCTTGCGCCAGGCGCCGCGAATTGAATCGTTGGTCACCGAGAAGAGGTCGACATCGTGGCCCTTGGCCCTCAACAGGTCGCGCTCTTGCTCAACGACGACATCCTCGCCGCCGCGCTGTTGATAGTAGTTGTGAACAAGCAGAATGCGCACGAGCAAATGTTCGGGCCAGCGGTTGATACAGGACACACTGCCAATTACTAAGCGCGGCGCAAGCCCATTCTCCGGCGAACGGGCGCAGCGACTTCGAGCGCATCAGCGGGTCCGCGTGCCCGCATTGCGGCCGGCACATAGCGGAAGCTGGGTCTTGCCGTTGTGGAGGAAAGTGATGACATTGCTGTGCAACAGTGGCGAATCGGTTTTCAAATTCGGTCAATTCGGATGAAACGCAAGCTCATCGTAACGACCTCTTGGGACGATGGGCATCCGGCGGATATCAGGCTGGCGGAACTGCTCGCGACGTACGGTGTGGCAGGGACATTTTATATTCCGAACCGGAATTCGGAAGGCCGCCCCGTCGTGAAGGAAAGCGAACTTAGGCAGCTTTCGGCAGGCTTTGAAATCGGCGGGCATAGCATCGATCACGTCGTACTGACCGACCTGAATCGCGAGCAGGCCGAGCGTCAAATTGGCGACAACAAGCGCTGGCTTGAAGATGCGACGAGCAAGCCGGTGCGTGGCTTCTGTTACGTGCGCGGGCGCTACAATCGCACCGTCACGGATATCGTAAAGCGAGCGGGCTTCGATTATGCGCGTACCGTGGAAAACCTCCATGCCGGCGTGACCCACGATCCATTTGAAATGCCGACAACGATCCAGCTATTTCCGCACAACAAGTTCACCTACATAAAGAATTTCAGCCGGGGTCGATTGGCGTTCACGCGCGCGAGGTTATTGTGGACAACGCTGGCGTCGAGGAATCTTGCGGATCGGATCGGCCGCTTAATCGACGTTTGTGAAGACACCGGAGGATGCTTCCATCTATGGGGCCATTCCTGGGAGATCGACGAACAGAACCTGTGGAACGATTTGGAAACCATTCTGCGCCGCCTGTCCGCTAGGAAGGCCTCGACCGATTTTCTGACGAACTATCAGGTCCAGTCCAGATCTGTGGTCCGCAACCCTCATACGGCGCCGACGCGGGCGCCCGCATAGCACGGGACCAGTTGCATGAAGCCTCCGTCGGCTTGGCCCTACCGCTCGCCCCGTCATCGTCACCGGTGCCGAACTGCTGGTAGCTAAACTGCCATCCCCGTCATTTTCGTGTTTATTAGCCATGCTTAACGGCAGCGCCGAGCCGCCTCCGCCCACTCATGTATTTTCACTCGAGATCAGCGTGAATTTCTTCAGCTTGGCCCGGGATATTGGCCCGTTCTGTTTAAATTGACGGTTCCGGAGATAAGTTGCGTCTCTCTAAGGGGCGGTGGATGCGGCGCACTGACATAGCGATTATCGGCGGTGGACTGGCAGGGTCGATGGCCGCGGCGATGCTGGCGCGGGCGGACCGCGACTTCGTCATCATTGATCCGGACAAGGTCTATCCGTGGGATTTTCGTTGCGAGAAACTCGACTCCTCCCAAATCGTTACCCTGCGAAAAGCAGGGCTTGCCGACATTGTTCTTCCTGCGGCGACACCCATCGATCATTTGTGGATCGCTCGATTGGGGCGGTTCGTGCACAAGCGACGGAACGAGCAATTCGGGATCTACTACGATGTGCTCGTCAACAGGCTTCGCGCCGAGATTCCGCCAACGCGGTTTTTCCAGGGCAAAGTCGCCTCGATCACGACCTCATCCGACCGGCAGACCATTTGTCTCTCCCATGGAGAGGAAATTTCGGCCCGCCTGATCGTTCTCGCGACCGGCCTGAACAATTCCCTGCGTAAATCCCTAGGTATCGAGCGGCAAGTCGTGAGTCCGGATCATTCGATAAGCATCGGTTTCGACATGAAGCCCGTCGGGAAACCGAAATTCGATTTCACTGCTCTGACATACTTTCCAGATCGCCCCAGCGATCCGATCGCCTACCTGACTCTATTCCCGATCGGATCCGCGATGCGCGCCAATCTTTTCGTGTATTACGACATGCGCGATCCGTGGCTCGCACAGTTCCGATCGGTGCCACTAGCGTCGAGTTTTGCGGCCATGCCGGGATTGCACTCAGTGTTGGGCGATTTCGAGGTCATAAGTCCGATCAAAATCAGGCCGGTCGACCTCTACGTGACCACCGGCTATCGGCAATCGGGTGTCGTGCTCGTCGGGGATGCGTTTGCAACCTCTTGCCCGGCGGCCGGGACCGGCGCCAACAAGGTGTTCACCGATGTCGAGCGCTTGTGTAACGCTTACATACCGCGATGGCTTGCGCTCGGCGGTATGGGCACGGAGAAGATAGGCGAGTTCTACGACGACCCCTACAAACGCGCATCCGACGCCCATTCGATGGCGAAGGCGCGCTGGCTCCGGTCGATTTCGACCAATCGAAGCCTTCCTTGGCGAGTCCGCCGGTTGATCAAGGTGGTCGGTGGGTTCGGGCGCGGGGTGCTGGAACAGCGACGCGCAAGCTGAACGAGAACGCGCATTCGCGCTGGTTACGTTTGATTGAGCCGCCGGACAAGAGACCTGCGCAGGGACTCCGGCAATTTCCGCGACAGCCGCCTGGCCGCAGGCATAAACCGGTGCGTTAGATTTATCGCCAATCGCCCTCTCATGCTGAACGGCATCACCATCGTCTCGACTTGCTTGACCTGGCCGTTCCATTCGAGCTTGTCGCTGCTCGCAGGCGACATGAGTTCCAGAACTTTGAGCCCGCGACCGAAGCACGCTTCGATGACCATTTTGTAGAGCTGTCGGCCGGGGCTGAACTCGTCGTATTCGGGATTCTTCGACGTCATATAAGCATAGAATTTTCCCGCATATGCAAAGCCCAATTGCCCGGCAATTGACCTCTGTTTGGTCGTCAGCGAGAACGCGAGCGACTCGATGCCTTCGGCGTGAACGAGCCCAATAATTAGCGGCTTGAAGGCGTCGTCTCGAAATGCCGGACTGGTTCGTCCGTTGCGCTGCAGCCATTGCAGCCGCGTCTCGAAAATCTCGCCCAGCAATGGCCCGATCTGCGCTCGCTCGCCCATCATGTGTTCGATCTGATGCGCCTGTCGCATCTTGTCCGCCCGCTTTCTCAGGACTTTGCGGGTTGAGCTCTTGATGGTCTGCTCGAAAGCTTGGAACGACGGGTAAGGTCGCAGATCGGCGACGACCGCTTGCGAATTTGACGCCGCTGCCGCGCCGTGCCGCGACAACGCCGCGTGCAGCTCGGAGCCGACGATCACGCCTTCAATCTGCAAACCATCGGCGCGCCTGCGCAGCTCGGCAAGGATTGCGGCGATCCCCGGTGCGACGTCGGCGGCATCGTGAAACGACACCCCCGCCAACTGCCCGAACGGATCGTCGAGGCTACGTGCCATCCACGCGCCCGCGCTGCGCATCAAGGCGAGCGGCCATAGACCGATCAGGTCGCCGCCGCGCCAGACCGTTGCGACCAGCAGCTTGTAGCGAGTCCGCGAGTACCGCGAGCGCACGCCGGCAACATGACGATTCCATGCATAAGACTGGAAGAACGGCGCGTCGTGGTCGCTCTCGCGGCGGTTGAGAATCTCCCACCGTTCGGCAAGCGGCGCCAGTTCGGCGAGATCGCTCTTGAACTCGACGCGCAAGCGTTCGGATCGTGGCTCTTGCCGGGTCATTGGCGCAGATTCATCTTCGCAACTTTTGTGCCTTCAGAGTCCGATTGCACGCCAGCGCGGGACCGGTGCCTTGATTCTGTTAACACTATCGACACACCGATTGCGATATCAAGTACGGCTTGAGCTATCGGTGAGGTGCCCCTGCCGAGACGCTGTCGGTATGTTCGCGTTCCCTCATGCGTTGAGGAGAAGCGTCGTGTAATCTACCACGAATGAGTACCATCAAGATGATTCTTAGTCCTTGTTCCCTTATTCGATTTCTCGCCTATCACAGTCTCGGCCCGGCGTGACGAGTGGTGGTTCCTATCGGCGTGCGAAACGCAGATAGGCTTGGAGCGCGGTGAGTGTCATGAGTTTTCCCGCCTCCCGATTGAATCTGACACTTGTCATTGTATCGCTCTACATGGTGTTGGATGCGGCATTCATGCTTGTCCGCGTTCCGCCGGGCACCGTCACCAGCGTCCCGACCGGCGAACTGCTTATCGTCTTCTTTTTTCTTTCGCTGCCTCGGGACCTCGACTTCATCAATCCGTTTTTTCGCTCCGTCCCCTTTGTACCGCTCGTGATATGGTGGCTCGTCGGGGTCACCCAGCTATGTATAGGCATTGCCGAGTATGGCTTCTGGGCTCTTCGCGACGCAACAAGTCTCGTTGAGTCGCTCTTCTTGTGGATCGGATTTGTCGTGGCCGCCGTGCCCGGCGCAGTACCGAAGATAATTGTCTGGTTCCGGCGCATCTTGGTCTTGTCGGCTTTGATCGTTCTGACCTATCCGTTTCGCGACTTTCTGGCGACCATTTCGCCGGCGATCATGTCGGTGCACATGAAACCGGCGCCCCTGTTTTTCACGTATAGCTTGACCCCCATCGTGTCGTTGGTGACTGCGTTGTGGCTTTTTGTCAGCGACATTCGGTTTGCCGGTCTACGGTCGTCATGGCTCGCAGGCTTGCTCCTCATTTTCGTCGCGGCGCTTATTCAGCAACGCACCATCTATCTTCAGATATTGTTTCTATTCGTACTTCTAGCGGCGACGAAGCCTGCGAATGCCCTGAGGGTGGTTGGTCCCGTGCTTGCCGGGATTGCGGTGCTCGTGGCGGTGCTGGCTCTTGGTGTGCCGATTCCGGGCCGCGTGAGCGCCGATGTTTCGCTCAACTTCTACCTCCAACACTTTTTGGCGATCGGGGGAACGGATGGTGGAGGCACATGGGAGAGCGACGCAGTGCGCGGGGCGGCTGGCGGAGTTAATCAACGGTTTCTGTGGTGGTCGGTTATTTGGGAGAACGTCACAAGTACGTGGACGCGGGCATTGTTCGGATTGGGTTATGGCATTTCCATGGTAGCGCTAGCAAACGACCCAACGATCGATTCGGCCGTGCGCGAGCCGCACAACTCCTTGGTTTCCGCACTGGGACGGACTGGGTTTATTGGACTGGTGTCCTATGTATGGCTCCATGTCGCTTTGGCCATTACCGCCGTTCGCACCTATGCAGCCTACAGAGCAAAAGGATTTGACGAGACGTCGCAGTGGATTTTTCTGTTGGGCGCGATGTTTGCGTTGTTCTGGATCGCGGCGATCGGCGAAGACGCGTTCGAGAAGCCGTTCATCGCCATACCATACTATTTCTACTTCGGTGTCGTTTTGAACTTGTGGTATCGCGACGCCTACGCACCGCGAAGTCGAGCAACGAAGGACAGTCCGATTTTCGCCGTGAGGAATTCGGGCGGTTGATGGGTGCCGTGGCGTCCTAACCGGAAGGGTAGGGGCGCGCGGCAGCTCTCTTCCGCAACAGCAAAGCCAACTGGCTTGTGAGCAGAATGCGCGCAACAAGCAACGTCGAAAGCCCCCCCATCACTCCCCATGCCTGAGTGGGAGACCACACAAACACGAGCGCGAACGCCGCGACCGCCGCTTGTGCGACGAACGCTCCGCGCATGGATTCCAGTGCGCGAAGGCCGGCAGTTACCGCCATTGTCACGTGCACCAGGGCTTGATGTGTGCCCAAGATCGCAAGAATAAACAGCGCGTCGGGGAAACCGCCCTTGAACATCAACATCAAAATCGGGTCGACAAACACCATCAACAGCACAACGACCGCGAAGATGCCGGCCACGCCGTAGAATGAAACATCAGCGACGTATCTCAGCAGCGCTTTGCCCCCACCTTGCACGAGCGCCTTCGTTGCCGCGGATGGCACGAAATTTTCCAGGGATTGAAGCAGCAGGTTGACGACGAGGACCACGCTTTGCACCGCTCTTACGCCGCCCAGCTGTGCTGGTCCCAGGAGGCCCCCGATCACCAGCAGGAAAAAGTCGCTGTCCGAAAACCAGCCGACAATCTTGTTGCCAACCAACCAACCGGCGATCTTCCTGTGGCGGTCAGTGACCCTTTTGATCGCCAGCCACGTCGTATCCAATTCGATGAGATCGGGGATCATCAGAGCAAGCGCCGCAACGCTGGTTGCAATAATCGCGATCCATACCAGGTCGATTGTGAGAAAGCCGCCGGCAGCCATGAACCCAAGGACGACAAGGCGGGCGCCATAGGCGATGATGTCGCTCGCAAAGGCACGAACGGGCCGCTCGGTCACGTAGAAGAAACGCCGGGATAGATCTTGGAGCTGGGTGCTGATCGCCAGCAGCGTCACAAGGAGAAAGTCGATGGACTCCGTTAAGGTGACAAGCCGGCTGAAAAAAATCGACACGAGAAACACGATGACGATTACCATGGCGCCACAAAGGCCTTGATGAAGCAAGAGCGCGGCCAGATAGCTGGAGCGCGAGACGTCGCCGCGCTGGTCGTACAGGCTCATCATCGGACCTAGAATTGCTGCGCTCTGGAGTCCGGCGAGGAACTGAACGCCGATGATGATCATTGAAAAGACACCGAACTCTTGTAGTCCGAGCGCGCGCACCAACAACACGGTTGTAAGAAAATTAACGCCGCTGACGAGAATTTGGTCGATGAAGGACCAGCGCGCCCGTTCGGGAATGCGAACGAATGGCACCATGACTAATTGAAGGATGCGACCGAGATTCATGTGTCGCGCCCCTTGTTGCTGGAAGGTATCTCTTTCATCGACCTTTGTGACAAGACTTGGATACCTCCGAAGCCATCTTCGCTGGTGTCGATCTCATTGTTGCGGAAACTCCCGGGGACGCACTGCCTACTTTCTGGCTCGATATAGCGAGAGATTTTCATGAAGTCGGCGCCGCCCAAGTCGAGAAGTCAGGTCCGGAGTATTGGCGCGAGCGAACAATTTCCCGATAAGTTCGCCAGCATAATCTCTGGCGCGAAGTCGGTGCATTTGAAACGCTTTGTTCGTCGCGATCAAGCGTGCGCGATTGGCGGCGCCAAGGGGAGGCGGATTAACGATTTCGCCGCGAGTTTCGAGCTATCCTGGCCAAGCGACTCTCCATCCGAATCGGATAAGACACCCGTCTTTTAATATCTCCACGAAGCAGATAAGTGTTCGCCACCCGCGCTCGTTCACGATCCCTTGGTCCGGCACCTCAATCGAATCTGAGATAGAAGCGAATGCGCATATTTCTTTCAGCCTATGCCTGCGAGCCTCACAGGGGGTCTGAGCCTGGCGTCGGTTGGAACTGGGCGATAGAACTTCAACGCCAAGGCAACGCCGTTGTTGTTCTGACCCGAACCAGCCTTCGCCCGAAGATCGAGCAATACTACCGGGCCGATCCCGCAGCGCCGCAACCTCAATTCGTCTACTACGAACTCCCAAGGCCCTTGTTGTATCTGTTCCGTGCCGGCATGTTGCCAGAGCAGATTTACTACGTCATCTGGCAAATGTTCTGCGTTCGGACCGCGCGCAAGGCGGCAGTCGATCACGACAGTGAGTTGGTCTGGCACTTGACGCTCGGCACCATACGATTGCCCTGCTTTTTGTGGCGCTTGAAGAAGCCGTTTGTCTATGGACCGGCAGGCGGTGGCGAGCGCGCGCCATATGCCATGCGGACGGATTACACGCTGTTTGCCCATGCAAAAGACAACCTTCGCGATGTTCTGAATTGGCTCTCCCGCTTTGATCCGATGATGAGGACTGTGTTCGCCAAGGCCGATCTCATTCTCGCAAGAACGCCGGAAAGCGCGCAGTTGGTATCGCGTCGTTGGAAGCACAAGGTGAGGATCGTCCATGAAGTCGGTGTGGTTCAGGTGGCCCCGCCTGCGGGCAATACGCGTACGTCGCTCCGCCGAGTTCTTTATGTCGGAGGGTTCAGGTACTGGAAGGGCATCACGCTGGCGATGCGCGCGTTCGCCGAGTTCGTACATTCGGGCGGAGTTGCGCGATTCACGCTGGTAGGCAACGGACCGGACGAAGCGCGAACCCGCCGCCTGGCCGAAGAGCAGAAGGTCGACCACTTGATCGATTGGGTGCCGTGGGTCGAGCAACGCGAGCTCGGTCGGATTTACGCCGAACACGATGTCTTTCTATTCCCCAGCCTTCACGACTCCGGAGGCACGGTGGTCGTCGAAGCGATGTCGCAAGGCTTGCCTGTCGTTTGCCTCGACCTTGGTGGTCCCGGTCAGATCGTCAGCAAAGAGGCAGGCGTTGTTCAATCGACGGCCGGCCTTGGAGCGCACCAAGTCGCGCAGCAGCTTGGCACAGTGCTGAAGCGGTTGTTCGATGATCCGGCTGAGCTTGAGCGTCTGTCCGCTGGGGCACTAGCCCACGCCGAAAAATTTCGATGGTCCGCTAGAGTATCAACAGCGATGAGCGAGATTCAGGCGGCACGAAACATCTAGTCGGCGCTCATTTGCAATTTGAAACAACGCCGACCGGCATTTCCGTATGGTGCCGACCTGCTCGCACCCGCATCGCCTCAACCGATATTCCGGAGTTTATCCGACGCAAATTTGCGCCGCTCGTTCCTTTACATCGACGAATGCATCGACGGCGTGCTGCGTCTGACCCGCTCGCCTCATACCGGCCCCTTCAACATCGGCTCCGAGGAGATGGTCACGATCAACCAGCTTGCGGCGCTGGTCATGGACATCGCGGG
>JANOFM010000299.1:0-4333 GCA_031413635.1 Alphaproteobacteria bacterium
AAAAATGGCGCACCCGAACGGATTCGAACCGCTGACCCCCAGATTCGTAGTCTGGTGCTCTATCCAGCTGAGCTACGGGTGCATGCCGACGCTTCAAGGTGCCTGTGTGAAACGCCCCTGGCGCAAAGAGGGGCGGAACTTAGTGCGCTTACGCCCCGCATTGCAAGACCACTCTCATGGCGTATTCTCGCCCCAAATCAGTGCCAATGGTCGAAACCTCGTCGGGGATTCGACGTCTGGGGTTAAAATCATGTCGCGTCTGAATATCGGGAATGCGCTCGCTGTCGCCGGTCTTTGCATGTTCGCGGGCGCTTGCTCGACAATGACGGGCACGTTGTTCCCCGACAAGCCCGCCACACCCGCGGCGCCGATGACCGCACTGCCGCAAGCGGGCACCTCGTTCTTCTCGGCCGTGCCGGTGACGCCGGGCGCGCCCTCGGGCACACCCCAGGGTCAGCGCATCGCCAATCTGCGCGCGCGCCTTGTTGCTATTCAGGGCGAAGTCTCGGCGCGCAATGCGAGCCTGTCCGAAATCCGCCAGCGTGCCGCCGGCGAAGGCGCGCTCTATCGCATCGCCAAAAGCGAACTGACGCTGAGCCAAACGCCCACGCCCCAAACGCTGCAACAAGCCCAGACCGCGCTCGAACGCTTCGCCGCCGCCACCTTCGCGCTTGACGGCGAGATGCGCGTCTTCGCCAAGGGCTCGGCCGAGGCGAACCGCTTAATGAGCGAATCCACCGGCGTCCGCGACGGCAACGAAGACGACATGGGCCAGCTCAACACGCTACGCGCCGAAGTCGGTGTGACGGCAAACCAGCTCGATCGCCTGGTCAACGAAATCTCGAACGAATGGGCTTTGCAGTCCGCGTTCCTGGCCAAGGAGCGCGCCTCGCTCACCTCTCTTGGTGCCACGATGTCTGCAAGCGCAGTGACGACAGCATCGCTAAGCCAGGCCCTGCCGGCCACCGCCGCGATGCTGGCCGCGCCTGCCTTCGTCACCATTAAGTTCGACCGCGCCAATGTCAGCTATCGCGAGGCATTGGCCCAAGCCGTCTCGACCGCCAAGCGCCGCAACCCCGCCACCTCGTTCGACATCATCGGCGTCGCCGCCGGCCGCACCTTGACGCCCGACGCCACCACGCGTGCGCAGGAAGTGGCGAGCACGCTGACGACCATGGGCGTGGACGCTGCAAAAATCCGCGTCTTCAACGCCGCCAGCCCCACCCTACAATCGCCCGAAGTGCGCATCTACGCGCGGTGACGACAAGATTGAATCAGGCAAGGCCGAGGAGAAGAAAGAGAATTGAACCACGAAGGACACGAAGATCCTCAGGGTCGGAATGTCCGCGCAATGCGGTTGTCCCTGTTGTTCGGCGCTTCGCGCCATTCATATTTCTTCTTCGCGGTTTTGCGTCTTTGCGGGAAACCTTACTTTTTCCGACACTTATCGCGCGCCGAACCCTTTTGGATGCGCCGCGCGGTAGGATGGCCACGGGCCCAGCGCTTCGGCTTCGAACACCGCGCGCCCAACCGCGCGCGCCAAACAATCCGCCGCGATAGATCCGATCAGCCCCAGCTGCGCCATCGAGGGCTCCGGTAACGGACGTTCGCCCGTCGCGATCACAAACACCGCGTCGCCGTCGAACGGCGTATGCACCGGACGCAAGCTGCGCGCGAGCCCATCCTGCGCCATGATCGCGATACGCTTGGCCTGGGCCGCGCTCACCGCGGCGTTGACCGCGACGACCGCGATCGTCGTGTTCGCGCCGGCCTGCGGCGGTCGCTTGATGTCGTCGGGCAAGTTCATCGAAATGCCGCCGCGCAACGGCGGCATCTGACGTCCCATTTCCTCGCCCTGCTCGAACGGCCACGCCCATAGCGCGGACGTCCCCGGCATCACCGGCGAGCCGAACGAATTGACCGCAACGATTGCGCCGATCTCGAACCCGTCGGGCGTGACCGCCGACGCCGAGCCCAACCCGCCCTTGTAAGCCCCTGCGCGCCCGCCATAACCGGCGCCCGCGTTACCGAGTTTGAACTCCAACCCGGCACTCTCGCACGCCGCGATCGCGAGCTTGCGATAGGGCGGCTCCGCCCCCCAATTCTTGTCGCCGCCGTTCGTCAGATCGAACAGGATCGCCGACGGCACGATGGGCGCCACCATCGGCGTGTTCGCCATGCGAAAGCCGCGACCAGAGGCGGCCAACCAATTGGTCACCGCGCCCGCGGCATCAAGTCCGAACACCGACCCGCCCGACAGCACGATCGCATCGACCCCGACGTTCAGCCCTTCGGGCAGAAGCGCCTCGGTTTCCCGCGTTCCCGGCGCCCCGCCGCGGACATCCGCCGCTCCGACCGCGCGCCCCTCCGCAAAAATGACTGTTACGCCGGTCATGGCCGTTGCATCTTCGGCATTGCCGACTTTGATGCGGCGAACGTCGGTGATGAGATTGAGGGGTCCGGGACGGGTCATGGCACGAACGCTAACGCTGAGCGCAAGCCTGCGCAATTCGTTGTTGTTGATCCTCGCGTGTTTGACGTGGACAGGGATCGCCTCGGCCGATACCCCGCGCAAGCACGTCATCGTTGCCTCGCACAAGCTTGCCACCGATGCGGGACTGGAAGTTTTGCGCAAAGGCGGCAGTGCCATCGACGCTGCCATCGCGGCCCAAATGGTCATGGGGCTTGTCGAGCCGCAATCGTCGGGCATCGGAGGCGGTGCCTTCTTGGTCCACTGGCAAGCGAGCGCGAAAAAGATCGAAACCTATGACGGCCGCGAGACCGCGCCGAAATCGGTCACCCCCAATCTCTTCATTGGCCCCGACGGCAAGCCGTTGAGTTACATCGAGGCCGTGGTCGGCGGACGCTCCGTCGGTGTACCGGGCGCCATCGCCATGTTGTGGCTCGCGCATAAGGAACACGGAGTACGGTCTTGGGCCGAACTCTTCGCGCCCGCCATTGCCCTGGCCGAGAATGGCTTTCCCGTCTCGTCGCGTTTGGCGATGCTGGTGGGCCGCGACCCGGCGCTCAAACTCATTCCCGACAGCGCCGCCTATTTCCACCCCGCCGGCAAACCGCTGCAAGCAGGCCAAATCGTCAAGAACCCAGCTTACGCCGCGACACTGCGCCTGATCGCCGAACTCGGGCCTGACGGTTTCTACAAAGGCGCCGTCGCCAATGCGATTACAGCCTCCGTCCGCAATGCCCCGCGCGGCGCCGTCGACCTCACGCTCGATGATCTCGCGGCCTACAAGCCGATCAAACGAGGCGCGGTCTGCGGCCTCTATCGCGCCTACAGGATTTGCGGCATGAGCCCGCCGAGTTCGGGCGGCGTCACATCGCTGCAGATTCTGAAAATGCTCGAACGTTTCGACATCGGCCGCCTGACGCCGATGTCGCCGCAGGCGATCCATTTGTTTTCCGAGGCCCAACGCTTGGCCTTCGCCGACCGCGCCGCCTATCTCGCCGACCCCGCCTTTGTCGCCGTGCCGCTGCCCGGGATGCTGAACGCGCGCTATCTCAACAATCGCGCGAAACTCATCTCCACGCTCGCCGCGATGGACCGCGCGAAAGTAGTACCCGGCAACCCCAAAGGCGCCGACATCACGCTGCGCCGCCTGCGCATTCCCGACCGCGCCAAGCCCTCGACCGCCCATGTCAGCGTCATCGACGCCTACGGCAATGCCGCGGCACTGACGACAACCGTCGAGGGCGCCTTCGGCAGCCATTTGATGGCGGCGGGCTTCATCCTCAACAATCAATTGACCGACTTCGCGATCGAACCAGGCACCGACAACCGCAGATTCGCCAACGCGCCGCAAGCCGGCAAGCGCCCATTGTCGTCGATGACCCCGACGCTCGTCTTCGACCCAAAAGGCAAACTGTTCGCTGTCGTGGGTTCGCCCGGTGGTTGGCGCATCATTCCTTACGTGACGAAAACGCTGATCGGCCTGATCGACTGGAAACTCGACATGGCCTCGGCCGTCAATTTGCCCAACGTCACCACGCGCAATGGCCCCATGGAAATCGAAGCCAACCGCGATCTCGATGCAACCGCCGCCGCCCTGCGCGCGATGGGCCACGAAGTTAATCTGACCGAACAAACCAGCGGCCTCAACGCCATCCGTATCGCGCCCGAAGGCTTCGACGCCGCCGCCGACCCAAGGCGCGAGGGTGCGGTGGGCGGGGACTAAAGGTCCCGCAAGAATAAGTCTCATGCTGTGACACGCGCTCAGCGCCAGTGTCTGAGCATCTAGGCCGATTTTCGAACGATCTCCGCCAACCCGCGAAACGCCAAATCCTTCGCCGTCACGAGATAGCACGGGATCGGCGC
>JANOFM010000300.1:0-4582 GCA_031413635.1 Alphaproteobacteria bacterium
GAAGGCGGCATTGACCAAGAGCAGCGCGACTTTGGTGCGCGCCAGCGCGGTGCCGATCTCGTCGCGCCAGCGCTGCCCAGGCAGGACAATTTTATTTTGCTTTGTGGGTTACCTATGCGGGACGATCGCGGTTACTTTGTCTACGTCTTGGCCAGTCAGCGCAATGGAACGCTCTACATCGGCGTGACGAACAGTCTCGTTCGCCGCATTGGGGAGCAAGCAAGGCGATGCCGAAGGGTTCACCAAGGCGCACGCCGTGACGATGCTGGTGTACTATGAGGTGTTCGGCGACATTGTCTCGGCGATAGAGCGCGAAAAGCGGTTGAAGCGTTGGCAGCGTTCGTGGAAGCTGGCGGCGATCGAGAAGGCCAATCCAACTTGGATGGATTTGTACGACGAGAAGACTGGCGATGTTGCAGCGTTGCCGGGGACACAATTCTGACGGCATTAGTAAAAACCTGTCATCCTGGCCGAGGCGGTAGCCGAGAGCCGGGACCCAGGTGTTGGCGTGATGTATTCGACCCAGTCTCCTGGGTCCCGGATAGTAGGCTCGCAAGACCGTTGCTTCGCAACGTGCTCGCCTAACTTCCGGGATGACAGTTGTGGGTGGTTAAATCGCCTTCGTCGCTTCGTCGATCCAGTTTTGCGTGTCGGCGTCGACTTTCCCTTGGTGCATGGTGCGCACCTTGGCGTGATAGTCGTTGAGCCAGGTGCGTTCGGCGTCGCTGAGGAGTTTCGCCTCCACCAGATTGAGGTCGATCGGCGCGAAGGTCAGCGTTTCGAATTCCATCATCTTGCGGTCGCCGCCGACGTCATTGTAGCCGGTGACGGCGATCAGGTTTTCGATGCGGATGCCGTAGTGGCCGACTTTGTAGTAGCCGGGCTCGTTCGAGACGATCATGCCGGGGCGCAGCGCCACGTTGATCTGGCGCTTGGAGATGTTCTGCGGACCTTCATGCACGCTGAGGTAAGCGCCGACGCCGTGGCCGGTGCCGTGGTCGTAGTCGAGGCCGGCTTCCCAGAGCGACAGCCGCGCTAGCGTGTCGAGTTGCACGCCGGTGGTGCCTTCGGGGAATTTTGCGCGGGCGAGCGCGATGTGGCCCTTCAAGACGCGGGTGAAGCGGTCTTTCATTTCCGCCGTCGGCGTGCCCACGATGATCGTGCGCGTGACGTCGGTGGTGCCGTCGAGATATTGGCCGCCGGAATCGATGAGATAGATTTCGCCCGGTTTGATTTTGCGGTTCGATTTTTTCGTGACGCGGTAGTGCGGCAGGGCGCCGTTAGGCCCCGAGCCCGAGATCGAGCCGAAGCTTAGGTCCTTGAGTGCGCCGGTTTCGCTGCGGAAATCTTCGAGCACGCGGCAGGCTTCGATTTCGTCGATGTTGCCTTTCGGGCCTTCTTTCGCGATCCAGGCGAGGAAGCGCGACAGCGCGGCGCCGTCGCGCGCATGGGCGCGCCGCGTGCCTTCGAGTTCGGTCGGGTTCTTGCACGCCTTGGGCAGAAGGACGGGGTCGGCCGCGCGGATGATTTCGGCGCCGCCTTGTTTCAACTGATCGAACAACCAGGCCGAGGCCGTCGCCGGGTCGATGTGGATGCGTTTGCCTTTTTGCGCCTTCAGGTGGGCGCCGAGTTCTTCTTGCGCGCGGACAGTGACGTGGTTGCCGAGCCAGGCTTCGATGCCGGGCGTGAATTTGCGGCGGTCGATGAAGAGTTCGACATGGCCGTCGTTGTTCAACATCGCGAAGGCGTGCGGGAACGGCGTGTGCGGCACGTCGGAACCGCGGATGTTGAGCAGCCAGGCGATCGACTCCGGCAGCGTCAGCATGGCGGCGTCGGTCTTGGCGTCGCGCAGCGATTTGGCAATGCGTTCGCGTTTCGATTCGGAGCTTTCGCCGGCGTATTCGAGCGGTTGGGTGGTGACGGCGCCTAAGGGTGCCGCGGGTTGATCGACCCAGGTGGCGTCGAGCGGATTGTCGGCGCAGGAGACGAGCGTGCCGCCGGCTCTCGTCACTGCGGCTTGCAGGGCTTCGACGCCCGAGGCCGAATGGAGCCAGGGGTCGTAAGCAAGCTTTGCGCCTTTCGGCAAATTGGTTGCGAGCCAATCGGGCGGCGGTTCGTCGACGAGCGAGCGGTATTCGAACGCCGTGCCGTCGACCTGTTCGGCGGTCTGCACGGTGTAGCGACCGTCGGTGAAGATCGCGGCCTTGTCGAGCAGCACGACGGCAGCGCCGGCCGAGCCGGTGAAACCCGTCAGATAAGCGAGCCGGTCGGCGCGCGCGGGGACATATTCGCCCTGATACTCGTCGGCACGCGGGATGACGAAGCCGTCGAGGCCGCGGCGCTTGAGCTCGGCGCGGAGGGCGGCGAGGCGCGGCGGGCCTTGGGTGGGGCTCGTGGATTCGGCGAAGGACTGGAATTTTGTTTGGTGCAGCATGGGCGCAACCTATGTGCCCCGCCTTCCGGCCTCAAGAGGGCGATTGCGCGCCGTGCATCTGGCGGTAGGCGTGGGGCGTGACGCCGAAACGGCGGCCGAAGGCGCGGATCAGGTGGTCTGGACCTGAGAATCCGGCGCGTTGGGCGACCTGGGCGAGGTCGAAGGTGCGGGCATCGAGCAGTCGCCTGGCCGCGTCAAGACGGATCGCTTCAACAAATCTTGCCGGTGAAACGCCCAGTTCCTTGCGCACGTGGCGGTGGAACGAGCGCGGGCTCATGGCGGCGCGATCGGCTAGGGTTTCGACGTCGAGCGGTTTGTGGAGGTTTGCTTCGATCCAACCGGCAAGTGCGGAGAGGCGATCGTCGGTAGCCGACTGTGCGTTCAAGGTGGCGCTGAACTGGGTTTGATGGCCGGGGCGGCGCATGTAGACGACGAGTTGGCGTGCGACGGCTGTTGCCAACTCTCGGCCGTAGTCGGCTTCGAGCAAAGCGAGCGACATGTCGATGCCAGTGGTGACGCCGGCCGAGGTCCAGCACTTGCCGTCGTTGACGTAGATCGATTGCTGGTCGACGCGCAGTTTTGGAAAGGCGCGTTGGAGATTTGCGGTGGCGCTCCAATGGGTCGCAGCGTTGCGGCCGTCGAGCACGCCGGTGGCTGCCAGCAAGAAGGCACCCGAACAGACGGAGCAGGCGCGCGTGCTCGCCAATGCGGCCGCCTTGATCCAGCGCGTCAATTGTTTGTCGGCAAGCGCATCGCGGACGCCTTTATCGTCGCCGCCGGGAACGATGAGCGTGTCGACCGAGGCCGCCGACATGCTGCGCAGACTGTCGGCCGAGAGCGCGAAGCCCGCCGTTGTCGCGACTGCGCCCGGGTTTGTGGCGACGAAGCGGATGCGATAGGCCTCACGCGCCAGCAGTTGGTTCGCGCTGCCGAACACCTGCCCCGGCCCGACGGCGTCGAGCGATTGCAGGTTCGGGAAGATGGGGATGGCGATCTGATGTGGTTTTGTCATTTGGCAGTAATCGTCGATAGTCTGTCATTTATGCCATACCACGGCCGTGTTAGCAATGGGCTTCGTTGCACAACGGAGATCTCCCGATGACCGCGCCTTTCCACATTGGCATGTTGCTTTATCCCAATCTGACGCAGCTGGACCTGACGGGACCCGCGCAGGTGTTGTCGCGGGCGCCGGGCGTGCAGATGCATTATTTGTGGAAGACGATCGAGCCGATCCCGTCGGATGCCGGTCTGACGTTGATGCCGAACCGGACGTTCAAAGACTGTCCGCAGCTCGATCTGATTTGCGTGCCGGGCGGTGCCGGGCAGACGGCGTTGATGGACGACGACGAGACGCTCGGGTTCCTGCGCACTCAAGCCGAGAAGGCACAGTACGTGACGTCGGTGTGCACAGGGTCTTTGATCCTTGGCGCGGCGGGTTTGATCACCGGCTACAAGTCGGCGTGCCATTGGATGTACCGCGAGTATCTGCCGGCGTTCGGCGCCATTCCGGTCAATGCGCGCGTGGTGAAGGATCGCAATCGCATTTCGGGCGGCGGCGTGACGGCGGGCATCGATTTCGCGCTGACGGTCGTCGCCGAAATTTGGGGCGATGAAACCGCGAAGACGATCCAGCTTTTCCTCGAATACAATCCGCAGCCGCCGTTCGATTGCGGCTCGCCGGAACGCGCGGGCCCTGAGATGGTGGCGAAGGTGAAGAAGCAGCTCGAAGCGTTCGTCAGCGCGCGCGAGAAGGTGATCAACGAGGCAGCGGCAAGGCAGCGAGCGGCAGCCTCATGAGTGCGCGCGGCTTGGGTTTTCAATTCTTGCGCTTCGGCGTTGTTGCGGTCGTCGTCATTGCCATTGCTTTGGTTGCGGCTGTGTTTGTGTTGGTGCCAGGCCAGCGCAATGCGGCGGCAGCGCAGCCTACCATCAGCACGGCTGAAGCCGACGCGACGCTGCTGGCGTTGAAGCCACCCAAGCGAGCGCGGCCCGTCGTTGCCGTGCTCGCCGCAAATGACGGGACGGAGACGACGGACTTTCTCATTCCTTACGGCTTGATTAAGCGTTCGGCCGTGGCCGATGTGTTTGCCGTGGCGATGGCACCGGGGCCGGTCATTTTGATGCCGGCGCTGACGATCAGTGCCGAAA
>JANOFM010000301.1:0-1877 GCA_031413635.1 Alphaproteobacteria bacterium
CGGCTGATGAAGGTGGCATAGTCGCCGACGCATTCGACCGGCGTGACGTAGCCGCCGTCTTCGCGCTTATCCACCACCATGCAGCCCGGCGCTTCGCGCAGGATGTTGCGGGCTTGTTCAACCGACATGGGACGTTCGAATTCGATGTTGATCGCTTCGGAATGGCCGACGAAAACGGGCACGCGCACGCACGTCGCCGTGACCTTGATGTCGGGGTCCAGGATCTTTCTGGTTTCGGCCGCCATCTTCCATTCTTCCTTCGTGTAGCCGTCGTCCATGAAGTCGTCGATGTGGGGAATGACGTTGAAGGCGATCTGCTTGGTGAATTTTTTCGCTTCGACGGAATCGGTGACGAAGATGCCGCGCGTTTGATTGAAGAGTTCGTCCATGCCGTCTTTGCCCGCGCCCGAGACCGATTGATAGGTCGAGACGACGACGCGCTTGACGCGGGCCACGTCATGCAGCGGTTTCAGCGCCACGACCATTTGCGCGGTCGAGCAGTTCGGATTGGCGATGATGTTCTTCTTGCCGTACTTCGCGATGGCGCCCGCGTTGACCTCCGGCACGACCAGCGGCACGTCGGCATCCATGCGCCACTTCGACGAGTTGTCGATGACGACGGGGCCGAGCGCGCCGATTTTCGGCGACCATTCGCCGGAGACCGCGCTGCCCGCGGACATCAACACGATGTCGGTGCCGCGGAAGTCGTAGTGTTCGAGCGCCTTGCATTTCAGCGTCTTGTCGCCGAAGGAAATTTCTTGACCGATGCTCTTGCGCGAGGCCAACGCCACGACCTCACTCGCCGGGAACTCGCGTTCGGCCAGGATGTTCATCATTTCGCGGCCGACATTGCCGGTGGCGCCGACCACTGCGACTTTCCAGGACATTCACTAACTCCAATGAATTTGAGCGCTAATTGGGTTTACGCGGCGAGCTTGTCAAGCGCGCCCAAGATCGCGGTGCCCATGGCTTTGGTTCCGATCTGCTTCATGCCCGGCTGCATGATGTCGCCGGTGCGGCAACCATCGTCGAGCACCGCGGCAACCGCTTTGTCGACCAGATCGGCTTCCTTTTTCATGGCGAAGGAATAGCGCAGGCACATGGCGAACGACATGATGGCGGCGATGGGGTTTGCCTTGTCTTGGCCCGTGATATCGGGGGCCGAGCCGTGGATCGGTTCGTACATGGCGCGCTGCTTGCCGGTCTTGGCGTCGCGTGCGCCGAGAGCGGCCGACGGCAACATGCCGATCGAGCCGGTGAGCTGAGCCGCTTCGTCGGACAGAATGTCGCCGAACAAGTTGTCGGTGACGATGACGTCGAATTGCTTCGGGTTGCGCACGAGCTGCATGGCGCAGTTGTCGGCGAGGATGTGGGTGAGTTCGACGTCCTTGTAGTCGGCGGCGTGAAGTTTCGTCACCTCTTCCTTCCAGAGCAGGCCCGAGGTCATGACGTTGTGCTTTTCGGCGGAGGCGACCTTGTTGCGGCGCAGGCGCGCGAGGTCGAAGGCGACGCGGGCGATGCGGTGGATTTCGTGCGTCGTATAGACTTGCGTGTCGACGGCGCGGCGTTCGCCGTTCGCGATCGTGGTGATGCCGCGCGGTTCGCCGAAATAGACGCCGCCCGTGAGTTCGCGCACGATCATGATGTCGAGGCCGGCGACGATTTCAGGCTTGAGCGTGGAGGAGGCTTTCAACGCGTCGAAGCAGATCGCGGGGCGCAGGTTTGCAAACAGACCTAGATCCTTGCGCAGGCGCAGCAGTGCCGCCTCAGGTCGTTTGGCGTAAGGAATGTCTGCCCATCGCGGGCCGCCCACCGCGCCGAAGAGCACGGCGTCGGCGTCCATGGCCTTTTGCATCGCGGCTTCGGTGACGGGGGTG
>JANOFM010000302.1:0-2704 GCA_031413635.1 Alphaproteobacteria bacterium
TTACTGTGTTCGACAACACCGACAGCCGATAGGGCAGAAACTGTTCGAGCACGAGCAACCCGTCGCGCGGGATCTTAGCCTCAGGCGGCATCTGGTTGCTTTTCCGGTGCCGCGTCCGCGAACGCCCGCAGCTCGCGACAGGTCCTGTCGATTCGGACCAGCGTCGGAAATGCGTCGACCGCCACCTTGAAGCGATAGGCATTCGCCATCTGCGGCACCAGGCAGATATCGGCCAGCGTCGGCGTGTCGCCATGACAAAACGTGCCCGTCGCCTTCGACGTCGACACCAACTGTTCGAGCGCCGTAAATCCAAGCGTGATCCAATGCGCGTACCACGCATCGACTTGGCGCTGGTCCGCCTTCAACGTACCGCTGAGATATTGCCGCAGCCGCAAATTGTTGACCGGATGAATGTCGCAAGCGACGGCATACGCAATCTGACGTACCCGCGCGCGCTCCGCCGGGGTGCTTGGCAACAACGGCGGCACCGGATGCGTCTCGTCCAGATATTCGATGATAGCCATCGACTGCCCGATCACCTGCCCGTCGACTTCGAGCGCCGGCACCAACTCCTGCGGATTGACCGCCTTATAGGCCGCGGAGTGTTGCTGCCCACCGTCCTTGACCAGATGAACGCTCATCCGCTCGCACGAAATGCCTTTGAGGTTCATCGCGATTCGCACGCGATACCCCGCCGAAGAATTGGCAAAGTCGTAGAGTTTCATTTCGGCCCCTCGTAACGCACAACCTTCTGATCGATGGCACCGAAGATAGATTTGCCGTCGGGCCCCTTCATCTCAATCCGCACCCGGTCGCCGAAGCGCATGAACGGAGTCTCCGGCTTGCCGGTCGCGACGGTCTCCAGCATCCGCCGTTCGGCGATGCAAGCCGATCCGCTCTTCCGATCGGCGTTCGACACGGTTCCCGATCCGATGATCGAACCCGCTTCAAGCTGGCGCGTCTTCGCCGCATGTGCGATCAACTGCGGAAACGAAAACGTCATATCGATGCCCGCGTTCGGCGAGCCGAACAGCTTTCCGTTCAAGGTCACCTCAAGGGGCAAATGCACCTTGCCCTCGCGCCAATCCGACCCAAGCTCGTCCGGCGTCACCGCAACTGGCGAAAAAGCCGACGCGGGTTTCGATTGAAAAAAGCCAAACCCTTTCTCCAATTCCTTCGGAATGAGATTGCGCAAACTCACATCGTTGACCAGCATCAAGAGCCGTATCTGTCCCGCGGCCTGCTCGGGCGACACCCCCATCGGCACGTCGCCGGTGACCGCCGCAACCTCGCCCTCCATGTCGATGCCGAACGCCTCGTCGGCGGCAAGAATGTCGTCTTCCGGCGCGATGAAACTGTCCGACCCACCCTGATACATCAGCGGATCGGTCCAAAACGTCTCCGGCATCACGGCCCCGCGCGCCTTGCGCACCAGTTCGACATGCGTGACATAGGCAGAGCCGTCCGCCCACTGATAGGCGCGCGGCAGCGGCGAAGCGCAATCGCCGGGCCGGAACGAGAAGCTACCGATCGGAACTCCCGCATTGAGCCCGCGATAGACCTCCAATAGACGCGGCGCCGACCGTTCCCAGGTGTCGAGCGCCACCTGCAATGTCGGCGCGATGCCATCCGCGGCAATCGCCCGCGACAAGTCGCGCGACACGACGATCAACCGCCCGTCGCGGCCCTGCTTCAAAGACGCAAGCTTCATTTCGCACCGCGCCAGCTATTCACGTACGACCGGTCCTCAATCGCCTCCGCGTCCGGCATCGCATCGAGCGCGTCGCGCGTGTCGATCATCACCGCGACCTCGTCCGTTTCCTTGCGTTCCGACTTTGCCCCGGCTGCAAACGCTTTGGGATGGGGTCCGTGCGTAAAACCCGCGGGGTGGAATGTGATCATCCCCGGCTTGATGTTGTCGCGGCTGAAGAAATTGCCGGCGTGATAGAAGATCACCTCGTCGTAATCGTCGTTGTTGTGAAAGAATGGAACCTTCAGCGCCGCCGGATCGCTCTCGATCGGCCGCGGCACGAACGTGCACACGACGAAGCGGTCGGCCACGAACGTCGAATGCACCGACGGCGGCAGATGATAGCGGTGGCTAACGATCGGGCGAATGTCGCGCCAGTTCAACTTCACCGGCGCCAGCGTCCCCTTCCATCCTTGAGCGTCCAGCGGATTGAACGGATAGGTGATCGTCGAAATCTGATTGCGCCGCTTGACCGCGACCCTCCACTCGCCCTCGCCTTGCTGCATCAAAAAGCGGTGATTGATCTTCGGCGTTTCCAGAATCGCGGGATCGAACTGCGCATGCTCGCCCAGCATCCCGCGATCGGGTAATTTGTACGCCCCGTCGACCGCCTCGATCATCAGCAGCGAACAATCTTCGCGCGGCTCGATCCGCCACATCGTCCCGCGCGGGATAACAACATAGTCCCCGTCGCGGAAATTCATGTGACCGAAGTCGCAGAACAAATCGCCTGAGCCCTTGTGCACGAACAGCAACTCGTCGCCGTCGCTGTTGCGCGCGAGCTCCCTCATCGACTCGGTCAAACCCCACACGCGCAGCTTCACCCGCGCGTTGCCGAGCAACGCCTTCGCCGACCAAGGTGAGGCGCCGTGCGACGCAACCTTCGTCGTGTCATAGGCGCGCGGCCGCAGCGGTCCCGTGAACGACGACCACGCCGTCGGCATGTGCTTGTGA
>JANOFM010000303.1:0-13888 GCA_031413635.1 Alphaproteobacteria bacterium
CCGTAGCTTTGGATGCCGGCCTGAAAGCCCCACGAACCGGACAGCGCGTTGTAGTACTGGCCGGCTTGTTCTTGCGTGAACAGAACGCCCTCGCCGTACGAGCCCCCGAAGATGAAGCCGCCCTTGACGATGTTCGGGAACACCAAGATCGCCTTGGCCCGGTGCGCGATGTCCTGCGCGAACGGCTCGCTGCGATAGAGTTTTTCAAGCGCGTGCTCGCTGTCGAACGCAAGCTCGGAGCGCGCCGAAGCCTGCGCCCCCGGCGACAAACCGAAAGCAAGGACGGCGGAGGCGGTGGCGGCAAGAAGGATGCGGCGCGCGGTCATGGGGGGATGCTCCGATGGGGGTTCAAGACTGGTCGCCGCACGCAGTCCGCATGGACTCAAAGCGGCGCAAATCACGAATCCATTCGAGCACACTACGCGCCCCGCAAAAACGTCAGATCGAGGGAACCCGCACGCCGCCTCGCGCAGAACGCGCTGAGGCCTGCTGAACCCAGCGGCGTCCAATGGGCCACCTATCCGGTCATCAAAGCGGACATTTTTGGTTCGACCATGGATAGTGAGCGTGATACGCTGCACCATAAACTGTTGATATTATGCCACTTTTGGAAAACACCATGCCCCGCAAACCGGACAAAAAAGCGGACAAAAAACCGGGCACAATCTCTGTCAAAAATCTTCGCAAGCCGCGTAAGCGAGAAATTTTAGAAGACCGAGGCGAGTCGATATCGGCGATGGAGCCGCTGGTCGTATCGGAATCGTCGCGCCACCGCGCGCGTCTCAGCGACAAAGTCTTGGCATTGACGAAACGCGCAGCGTCGTTTCGCAGCCGGCTCCCCGAAGGATTGATCGAACCCCTGTCGAGCCTCGTGCGGGAAATGAACTGCTACTATTCGAACCTGATCGAGGGTCACGCCACCCATCCCATCGACATTCAACGCGCGCTCTTTGGACGAAAAAGCTCCGATCCGAAAAAGCGCGATCTTCAGCAAGAGGCCGTTTCTCACATAGCGGTCCAACGCTGGATCGACGAAAGCGGCTTGCCGGGCGCTCCCGCGAGTGTGGCAACAGTCCTAGAAATCCATCGCCGGTTTTATGAGTCGCTTCCCGAAAGTCTCTCTTGGGTAGACAACCCCGAGACCGGAGAGCGTGTGCAGGTCGTCCCCGGCCAAGTCCGCACGCGGAATGTCGAGGTCGGGCGCCTCATTCCGGTGAGCCCCGGTGCCGTGATGCGTCACCTGGAGCGCTGGGAACGCGCCTATGGTCAGCTTGGAAGTTTTGAGGCGGTTATCAATACGGCCGCGGCTCATCATCGGTTGCTTTGGATTCACCCCTTCCTCGACGGTAACGGCAGGGTGGCACGACTCGTATCTTACGCGATGTTGCGGCATGCGCTCGACACCGGTGGGCTTTGGTCGGTGGCACGAGGCCTTGCGCGAGCAAAGGAGACCTACAAGGCCCATCTCATCGCTTGCGATGCCACGCGCCGCAACGATCTCGACGGACGCGGAAACCTATCTGAGGAGACGCTCGTCGACTTTACAAACTATTTTCTGGACACGTGCATCGATCAGATCGACTTCATGGAGGGCTTGATGCGCCCCAGGGATCTGAGGGCCCGCATCATGGCGTGGGCCGACGATGAAATTCGCGTCAAGCGGCTTCAAGAACGAGCCAAACTCATTCTCGATCACATCCTGTTCAACGGCGGCTTGGAACGCCGCGACCTACCCGGCATCGTCGGCACGGACGATCGCCAAGCCCGCCGCACGGCAAAACCCCTAGTCGAAATCGGCCTGATGCGAGCAGTCTCAACCCGCGCGCCCTACACGCTCGCATTCCCAGCCGAACTGGCCCCGCGCTTGATGCCAGGCCTGTATCCGGGCTCGGCGGCTGGATAAGTGGAGATGCGAGGGACGGCAAGGCAATTTACGCCATGGCGTGAATAGGTATGCTGTCCCCTTGTTCCAGACTGCGATCGGACCGATGGTTCGGTTGCAACAGCGCTCCCCCGTCAAGCCTCAAGCTTGGTCCACGCACTTGTAAAACACCTAAGAAGAAGCCGAGCGCCCCCCTCACGCCTCCCCCTCCGGCACCTCCAGCCTCACCCCCGCCTTCCTCCGCTTGTGCTCCGACATCTCGATCTCGACCCCTTGGCGCAGCGCGCGGGCGAACAGCTGTTCGGCCTCCGCTATGTGCTGCTCGAAGTCCTGGCGCTCGCTCGCGCGCCCCGTGTGCAGGTCGGCGAGCATCAGGCCCACCATCCGGCCCGAACGCGCGACCGTCGTTTGCGCCATCTCGGGCAGATCGCGGCCCTTGTGCTTGGCCATCGCGACTACGCCGCGGGCCGCCAGAAAATCTTCCGCGTCAGCGGTGGACATGATCAGAACGGTTTCCTCGCCCTCGTTGCGCGACTTCGCTTCAAGAGTTTTCGACGCTTCGGCCTTATCCAACTTGTTCATCGCTCTTCTCCTTATGTCTCGTTTGAATTTCGTAACTGAGCTGCCCGTCTAACCACGCGACCCCGACGCATCGCGCAAGCCAAGAGCGGGCAAGATGCCCGCGCTCCCGGGCCGCGCTTGCCCCGAGACGCCGCTCTGTGCGACGACACGGGCGATGCACCCCCTCGCCACCATCGCCTCCGCCATCTCCGGCGAGATCGTCGTCTTTCGCGACGCCAAGACCGGGCTGCTGACCTACACGCAGGGCGGCTACGAGCAATCGGCGGCCGACCGGCACGGCGTGTCGACCGCGACCTACATCCACGCGATTTACGGCCTCGTCATGCAGATGCAGGCGCGCAGCGTGCTCGTCATCGGCTGCGGCGGCGGCTCGCTTGCGCGCATGTTGGCCGAGGCGGGCGCCCGCGTCACCGTGGTCGACGTCGACCCGGCCTCGTTCGACCTCGCGCGCTGGTATTTCGGTCTGCCGGACGCCTGCGACTGCCAGGTCGCCGACGGCGCGGCGTTCCTCGAAGCAAACGATGCCACCTACGACGCGATCGTGCTCGACGCCTATCACGCCGCCATCATGCCCCCGCATCTGGCCTCGCGCGAATTCTTTGCCCTCGTCAAGCGGCGCCTGGCGCAGCGAGCGAGCGCGCTCTTCGTCAACGCCTTCGTGCACGACGACGACGACCCCTTCGCCCGCGACACGGCCGCCCGCCTCGCCACCGTGTGGCGTGCCGTGCGCATGATCGACATGAAAGGCCGCATCAACCGCAACGCCGTCGTCATGGCCGGCAGCGTGACGAGCCTGGCGCTGCCCACGCTGATCGTGGCCCCGGAAATCGAAAGCTGCGACATCGAGCAAGACCTGCGCCTGATGGATTTCCGCCTCTGGCGCAAACCGCGCTAGGCCGCGCGCTCGCGCGCCAAGCGCTCCGCGATGCGGTCGAGTCCCTCGTCGCGCCGCGCCCGCACCGTGTCGCGGTGCACGCCCAACACGCCGCCGGCGCGCCTCGGCCCCATTCCCGCGCCGCAACACACCCACACCGCCCGCGTCAAATGCGGCAGGTCTTCGAGTGCCACAAACCAGCCGAAGGTCTCGTTCATCCGGTCGATCGCTTGCGGGGAGGCGCGCGCCAAACGTACCACGACCTCGCTGTGCCCATAGGCCTCGGCCACGTCGCGCACGACGTCGGGCCAATGCGTCGCGAACACGGGGACACCGTGAGCGGGCACCCGGCGCAACGTATCCCACGCCTCCCGAATGCGAAAGCAAACCGTCTCGCGCGACCATTCCATCCGTCCTCCACCGTTTTGACGTCATCCGGATCCTTCTGCTCACCCCTCGCCCTTCCGAGAGGAAGGGAGAGGGGCTGGGGGTGAGGGATGGCCGCGCCGCACGCTCCGTGTACAAATCATTCCAACCCACACCGCCACGCAGTTCCAAGTTTCCTCCCTCACCCCCGGCCCCTCTCCCTCGCAAGAACGAGGGCGAGGGGTGAAGATGGTCATCCAACCTTCCGATCCCTCAAACCTGAGTCCCGATCCTTCCCCTCCGGCCGTGGCCCCCATTTCGACGACCACACCCCGTCGCGCGCGAAGGCCTCCATCCGCTCGGCGATCTCCCGCGGCGAGGCGCGCGCCGGCGCCGTGCCGCCCGCATGCGCATCGCGTGCTTCCAAAATCGCGGCTTTGAAATAGGCGGGCGAATTCGGCACCACGCCGCGCGCCCGCACCCGCGCGATGGTGGGCCAGATGTCGCGCTCCGCATCGCAACCTTGGCGCACGAGCCCTGCAAAGAAATCGCCAAACACCATCCACGCCGGTTTTCGCCGCAACGTTTCCAACTCGATCCCCATGACTTGGCAAGCGCGCAGCAACGGCGCTTCCGCCGTACTGCTTGCTTGGCTTATGGACTCTGGACTCTGGCTTCTGGGGTTATCCGGTGGCTTAACCCCACCCTTATCCGACGGCGGAATTACCTTTTGTTTTGAAAGGCTTGGGTTGCCTCCCTTCGCGCCGTTCTTCCACGCCACTGTCCGCTTTTGCGCGTCGCGCACCATGCGCCGCGAATAAAGCCGTCCGCGCCGGTCGCGGCTGCACACGCCGTTTCGGACCAGCTCGGCCATGAGGGAGGTGGCCTGCGCTTCGTCGACACCGGCGATACGCGCCATGTCGCAAGCGGTCAGGATCTCGCCGTTCACGCAAAGATACCCGATCGGATCGTGCTGAGCCGCGATGCACAACATTTTCATCCAAAGCCCCTGCGCCGCCAGCGAACAGCGCTGCAAATTGGCGTCCGACATCCAATCGGCCCAAAAAAATTTGCTCCAAACGGTGGCGGTCATTTCAATTAAACCTGTCATCCCGGCCAAGCGAAGCGCGAGCCGGGACCCAGGGGACGGGGCTCGGAGCGGGCCGCTCCTGGGTCCCGGATAGTAAGGCGCGTTCGCCGACTGCGGCGCGGTCGGACGCACCTAACTTCCGGGATGACAATCCTCTATCTCTCATCGCCATTATCCTGTCCCCTTCACCCGCACAGCCCCGAGCTCGGCCCGTCGAAGCGCACGCGCACGTGCCCTTCCTGCCCGTTGCGTTGTTTGGCGACATGGATGTCGAGCGCCGCGCGGCAGCGCATCCACTCGGCCTGCCAATCGCTCCACTCGGGCGCCGACGGATGCGGCTCGCGCTTTTTCACGTAGTACGCCTCGCGAAACAGCAGCAAAACGAGATCCGCATCCTGCTCGATCGCGCCCGACTCGCGCAGATCCGAAAGCTCGGGCTTGCGGTCCGCCCGCCCCTCGACCGCGCGATTGAGCTGCGACAAGGCCACGACCGGCACGTTCAAAGTGCCCGCCATCTTCTGCAGCGCGTCGCTGACCTCCGTCATTTCGGCGACCTTATTGCCGCGCATGTCGCGCTCGGGCCGGATCTTTTGAATGTGATCGACGATGATAAGGCCCAGCGGCGCCGGCGTATGGCGCAACTTGTTCTGCATCCGCTTGGCCGCGAGCATGACGCCCGTCGGCGTCAAGCCCCGCCCCTCATGCACGTAAAGCGGCAACTGGCGCAGCCGGGCTTCGCTTTCGAACAGCACCAATTCCTGCTCCGCCGTCAGCGCCCCCTTGCGCGCCGCCTCGTAGGCAAACGCCTGTCCGTCGGCGAACGCCGTCGCCGCCAACAGGCGCAATGTCACCGCCGGCGCCGACATCTCCATCGAAAAGAACGCCACCGCATGCCCCTGGCGCGCCGCCGTCAAGCCAAGGTGTCCCGCAAACGCAGTCTTGCCCATGCCGGGCCTAGCGCCCACGATGATCAACTCCTTGGCCCGCAAGCCGCCGGTCAATTCGTCGAGCCCCGAAAGCCCGAACAACACCGAGGGCGCGCCCTTGGGCCCCGTCGCCTCGCGCGCCACCTCGCCCGCGATGTCGCCGACGGCGCGAAAGCGTTCGCTCGAGGCGGGCGAGGACCCCGCCGTCGCCTCCGCCATCATCCGCTCCGCCAAGTCGGCGATCTTTTCCGCGTCGTATTCGATCGGCGCCGACTGCGCCGCGTCTTGAATCTCGCGCGCCACCGAAATCAGATTGCGCCGGAACGACAGCGCATGAAGCGCCGCCGCCCATGTCATCGGATCGGTGCATTCGCGCGCCATCGCCGCCAGCGACGCGAGATAGCGCGCACCGCCCAGCGCCGCCATCGCCTCGTCCGCGTCGAACTGGCAGCGCAGCGTGAACGGCGAGGCCGCTTGCCCGCCGCGCGCCGCGCGCACGATCGCGTCAAAAATCCGCCCGTGCAGCGGCTCGGCGAAATGGCGCCCGTCGAGAAAACCCACCAAGCGTTCGACATGCTCGTTGAACATCAGCAAATCGCCGAGCAACTGCTGCTCGGTCTCGATGTCGTGGGGCGTCTGCAGCTCGAGCCCTTGGACATTGCGCCGCGCCGTCATGCCGCCTCCCGGCGCACCCGCCCCAAATGATGCACGCACCAAAACGATCCGTGGGCTGACGGATGTCCGCACATCCGCCACGGGCCCGGCGCGTCGCCAACAATCCAATGGCAAACGTCCTCGCCCAAAATCTCGCGCGATGGCCCCAGCGGCGCGGGTTCGTCCGCCGTTTCGGCGATGCGCACGCGCGGCTGCGGCCGCAATCCCAGCAGCATCCCCCGCTTCGCCGCCACCTCGCACCTCACGCCGAGCCGCTTGGCGATCCGCCAATAGGCGACGCCCTCGCGCCGCAAGCGCTTCAACTCGTCGATCCGCTCCAGCGTCCACACGCTCATTGCGGCGTTCCGGTTGCGGCTGCGGACATGCATCCTCCGTCGCCGGTTGACCGGCGGTTTTGGCTTCGTCGAATTAAGCGAGCGGCGGAGGCGGGCGGCAGGGGGAGCAGCGCCCAGCACTCCGCCGCTCTAGGCGCGCGGGGATCCCGGGAAAGTGCACGCCCCGCGCGCGGTCGCCTCAATGCCTGCAAAATGCGTCATGGTGCCCTCGAATCGAACATAAGCATTGTATAAGCATCAATAAAGATATAATCAAGCATTTCTTTTAATGACATATGAGTGCCGCCTATGGACAATGCCGTCATGAGCCGCAAGGACCCCTCCCCCGCCGACAAACGCCGCGGCCAACGCATCCGCGACCGCCGCAAGTCGCTCGGCATGGACATCAATGATCTGGCGAAAAAGTTGGGCGTCTCCCAACCCGCCGTCTCGCAGTGGGAGATCGGTATCACCGCGCCCGGCCGGCAAAAGCTCACACGGCTTGCCGAAGTCTTGAACGTGCCCGTCACCTCGCTGATCGCCGACGACGACGCGCCCGCGCCCGACGCCGGTCAGCCGCACGCAACCCAGATCGGCGCGCTGCCCATCGACGTGCCCGTTCATGGTGTGGCCGTCGGCGGTTCGGACGGCGATTTTCGCTTCAACGGCCAAGTCGTCGATTACGTCCGCCGCCCGCCGGGCGTGGCCAACCTTCGCAGCGTCTATGCGTTGTGGGTGCTGGGCGATTCGATGTCGCCGTGGAACAAGAACGGCGATCTGATTTACGTGGCCCCGGCACGCCCCCCCGCCACCGGCGACTACGTGGTCGTCCAAATGCAGGACCTCGCCGACGGCGAACCTGGCGTCGCCATGGTCAAACTCCTGGTCGGCAAAACCCCCACCCAGCTCAAACTCGCCCAACACAACCCCGCCAAGGAATTCTCCCTGCCCCTGTCGAAGGTGAAGGCGATCCATAAGGTGCTGAGTTTGCGGGAACTGTTGGGCACGTAACGACCGCGCGACTCGTGCTATATGGGCCCACAATCGCCCGCCACGCGAGGTCCCGCATGCGCACGCTCGTTATCGCCGCAAGTCTCCTCATCGCCGCCACCACGGCTCAAGCCGCACCGGTGTGGACGGCGCCCGGCTGGTACCAGGTCGCCGACACGATCGTCGGCCCCTTCGTCTGGGCCGGCCCCTTCGCCGATCAGGCAAGCTGCGAGGCCGTGCTGCCGCCCAACGAAGAAGACGCGGATTACATGTGCGAATTCCTCGCCGAACGCCCGAGCTGGGACGAATAGATCGCCGGCTGCCTTAAACGCTCCTTGCATTTAAAATAAGACTAGCTTATGTTAATCCGCGAACAAACGACAGGCCGCGGATCGTGCACAGAACGGCGCTCACATCGACCCTCCACACCGCCTCGTCCTTCGTCTGCGGCCGCGACACCGCCGAACTCGGCGAAGACTATGCCGAACTGCTGAAAATCGACCGCGCCTACCGCCTGCTCGAACGCCGTTTGACTCGTGCCGCCCTGCGCCTCAACGCGCGCGACGCCATCAGAACGGTGACGGAATTCAACCTCCTCCTCGCCGACGCCCGCCACGACGCCTCGTGGGGTTCGACGCTCGACCTCGCCAAGGACGCCCACGACGAAGCGCGCGTGATCAAGATCGTGCGCACCATCACGCAGATGTGACGTGCCCGGCACGGCAATGCCCGCGCCAAAGTCGCTTTCGTCGTCCGATTCTGCGAGACTTGCCGCGCGCGATCGGCTCTCGTTGGATCCACGCGCATCGCGCGCTGAGAGGGGACTCCAACTTGCGTCGTGCCGTTCTTGGCTTTGCGCTCATCGTCGTCGCGCTGTTCGCCGGCGCCGCTCACGCGCGCGACAAACCTTACGGCAGCCAATCTCTCGTGCGCCTCACCGCTCACCGCCCGGCCATCAACGTCGTCGTCAACGGTCAGGGTCCGTTCCTGTTCCTCGTCGACACCGCCACCAGCCACACCGTGATCACGCCCGGCCTGCGCGACAGGCTGGGGCTCGCGGCCTTGCCCGGTCCGGCCGTCGACGTGGTCACGGCCGCGGGCACGGCGCGCTCGCAATATTATCTGATCGCCGAAACGGCGGCGGCCGGCGTCATCGTCGAAGGTGTGCGCGCCGTGGTTCTGCCGCTGCCCGAACAGCTGGGCATCATGGGCGCGCTCGGCGCCGATTTCCTCTCCAACTTCGTCGTCGACCTCGACTTTCGGGCCCAACAGATCACGCTCTATCCCGAACACGCGGAGCTGCGCGTTCCGGGCTTGCGGCGCGTCAAGGGCATGACGAACGCGCACGGCTTCGTCGTCCTGCCCGCGACCATCGACGGACTTCAGACCAGCGCCGTATTCGATTCCGGCGCCGCCTTCACCGTGGGCAATCCCACGCTCGGCGCCTCGGCCAAAAGCTTCGGCGTGCCCACGATGCGCATGGTCGACAACATGATCACCGATGCGGTGCGCCAACGACAGTTCGCCGAAGCCTTCAATTTCGCCAAGATCGCGCTCGGCCCCGCGACATGGCGCGACGCCCGCGTTTTGATCGCCGACATGCGCGTCTTCGCGCAGATCGGCCTGCAACGCCAGGCGGCCGTCTTCATCGGCATGGACTTGATGCAAGGCCGCCGCGTCGTCATCGATTACGGCGCCGGCGCGATCTGGCTGGCGCCGTAGAGCGCGGTGCGTTACTTCGCGAACCGCGCGGCGAAGGTCGTGATTTCCTCGCGGCCCTTCACGCACGCCTCGGCGCTACCCAAGCGCACGCGATAAACCGCAATCCCCGGCCCCGCCGATTGAAACGGATCGTGCAGCCGCGTGTGATAGGCGGCGTCCGCTTTGCCCGCCTCGGCACCCGCCTTCGCCAGCACCGCCGCGCGCATATCGGCCTTCGCGCCGTTCGCCCCTTCGAGCATCAGCTTGACGGCTTTGCCCCCGACCGAGGCCTCGAATGCGATCGGCCGCGGATTCTGGCTCTGCACCCACACACAAGCATCGACGACCTTGAACAGAATCTCGCCGCACGCCTCGCCACAACCGGGTACCTCGTCCGTCGCCACTACCGCGGCCGGTTCGACAAGCGCGGCCGCCTCCGGTGCAACGGCAGCGACCGCCTCGACAGGTGCCGCGGGCTTGAGCCGCGGCAACGGCGGATAGGCCGGCGGCGGCGCGGGTTTCGCACGCGGGACCACAATCGCCGCGACGGCGACGGGCGCCGGCGCAACGGCAGGCGTAGCAACGGCCGCGACTGTCGGAGCAGCCGCCGCGACAACCGCGACCGGCTTTGCTTTGGGCACCGGCACGACCGGCTTCTCCTCCGGCATCGCGCGCAACACCGCAAAGCTCGCTTGGTAGGTCGCGCTATCGCCGGAAGGCTTCGCGCATTGCGCCGCCGCCGCCTTGAACATCTCGCCCGGCGCCAAAATCATCACCACCGGCGAACCGGCGGCAGCCGAACTCATCGCCAGGCGCACCGGCTTGGTTCCGGTATTCGTCCACGAGCAACCGTCCGCGCTCGACGTCAGCGCCCCGCAAGCCTCGCCCGAGCACGCCGCGGCAAGCGCCGCCTCCGGCAAGACAGCCGGCAACAGAAACAGCAGAGCAGCAACGGTTGATGCACGCATGCGCGAAAGACTCATCCCCGGGGACATTTCACCCGATACTACGCCACTCCCGCCCGGCGTTGAAGCGGGCAGAAATAAGCGCCCGGAAGCAGGCAAAACGGCAGCCGCGGTCCGCTACGGCGTGTCGCAACCCGACAACGACACCACGCAATACGCCGCACGGTCCGCACCCGCCGTCTCGCGGCAGCGTTCGACCGCGATCTTCTCGGCGCCGTCCTTCAGCGCCGCAACCGCCCACCCGACCCCGGGCGTGCCCTCCTTCGGGTCGAGCGAAATCGCATAGCACTGACGATCGAACGACTCGATCACCTTGCAAAGCCCCCGCGTCTCGAGCGGCGCGTCGCTGAACGCCAAACACTCTTGCAAGGCCCGCAGCTTCGCGCCTTCCGCGGTGCCGTAATTATAGCCCGTGCCCATCGCCAGCCCGCCTTTCTCGATATCGTCGGGTTTGCCCAACGCGATCGCGCCGTGCGCCAGCGCGAGCGTCGTCGAAAACCCGGCCGCCAAAAGCGTCGTCGAAAAGCCAAACAAAATTCGTGTCCGCGTCCGCATAAGAAATTCTCTCCGTCGATTCGCGCCAGCACCACATTAGACCGGCGCCGGACGCAAGTCGCCTCCTGCCGCGCGCACGTCATCACAGGTCGAACGAGAACAAACCGGCTACCGCGAAGGGCCGTCGATGCGTGATGACGAGGGCGCCACCATCGGTTAGACACGCCCCCAAACACGAACACGCGGTCTAGGACCGAGAGGGCGAACGATGCTGGGGTGGTTTTACCGCATAATGCCGCACGAAGAGCGGTTCTTCGATATGTTCGACCGCCATGTCCTGTGTCTGATCGGCGGCTCCAAGACACTGCGCGAGATGCTCGACGGCGGCCCGCGCGTCAAGGAATTGTGCGCCAAGATCGCGGCGCACGAGCATGAGGCCGATCTCATCACCGCCGAAGTCTTCCAAGCGATCCGCCGCAGCTTCATCACCCCCTTCGACCGCGGCGACATTCGCGGCCTGATCACCTCGATGGACGACGCCATCGATCAGATGAACAAGACCGCCAAGGCCGTCCTCCTGTTCGAGGTCGATACGTTCGAGCCGCCGATGCGCCAGACCGGCGATCTCATCGTCAAGACGGCGGCCCTCGCCGGCGAGGCCGTTCCGCTTCTGCGCGCGATGCGCCGCCACGCCCCAAGACTGAATGTGATCACCGAGGAGATCGTGCGCCTCGAGGAGCAATCCGATCAACTCTACCTCGACGGCCTCAAGGCGCTGCTGCAGGGGCCGGCCAAGACCGACGCCATGGCCTATATCAAGGGCGCCGAGATCTACGACCATCTCGAAAAGGTGGTCGACTGCTTCCAGGATGTCGCCAACCGCGTCAGCGGTCTCGTCATCGAACATCTGTAAAGCGCGCGCCCCCCATGGAAATCGGCGGCATCGCTGTTTCGCTCGTCTTTCTCGTCGTCGTGGCGCTGGTCTTCGATTTCCTCAACGGCCTGCACGACGCCGCCAATTCGATCGCGACCATCGTCTCGACCCGTGTCTTGAAGCCGCACTACGCGGTGGCGTGGGCCGCGTTCTTCAATTTTGTCGCCTTCTTCGTCTTCGGGGTGGCCGTGGCCAAGACCGTGGGCTCCGGCATCGTCGCTCCCGCGCTGATCGACGACGCGGTGATCTTCGGCGCACTGTCGGGCGCCATCGTTTGGAACGTGGTGACGTGGCTCGCGGGCATTCCCTCGTCGAGCTCGCACGCCTTGATCGGCGGCATCGTCGGCGCCGGCGTCGCCAAGGGCGGAGTCGACGCGATCGTCTGGAGCGGCCTGACCAAGACGGTGTTGGCGATCGTCGGCTCGCCCATGACCGGGGTCGTTTTAGCGCTGCTGATGGTGCTTGTCGTCTCGTGGAGCTTCGTGCGCGCGACGCCCGCCTTCGCCGATGGCACGTTTCGCAAGCTGCAATTCGTCTCGGCCTCGCTCTACTCGCTCGGCCACGGCGGCAACGACGCGCAAAAGACGATGGGCATCATCGTGGCCCTGCTTTATTCGCACGGCCTGATCGGCGGCGAATTTCACGTGCCGCTTTGGGTGGCGATCCTCTGTTACGCGGCGATGGGGCTCGGCACGCTGTTCGGCGGATGGCGCATCGTCCACACCATGGGCTCCAAGATCACGCGGCTTTCGCCGATGCAGGGCTTCTGCGCCGAAACCGCGGGGGCGGCCACGCTGTTCGGCGCCACCTATCTCGGCATTCCGGTCTCCACCACCCACACGATCACCGGCGCCATCGTCGGCGTCGGCGCCGCGCGGCGCACCTCGGCGGTGCGCTGGAACATCGCCCAAAGCATCGTCGTCGCCTGGATCGTGACGATCCCGGCCACCGCGGCGATCGCGGCCGTCGCCTATTGGCTGTCGTCCGCGTTCTTGTGAGCGGACAATCGGCGGTCTTGAGTCGTTTTCTCGCTTTGCGCATGGTGGTGTCTCGTATATCGCGGCGGAAAAATCATGACCTTGAAAATTGTCGGCTCCGGCCTCGGCCGCACGGGTACGAAGTCGATGCAAACGGCCTTGAATATGTTGGGCTTCGGACCGTGCCACCATATGGTTGAAGTGTTCGCGCACCCCGAAAGCGTGCCGCTGTGGATCGAAGCCGGCGCCGGCCGCCCCGACTGGGACAAAATCTTCGCGGGCTATCATTCCATGGTCGACTATCCGGGCGCGTTCTACTGGCGCGAACTCGCCGCGCATTATCCGGGCGCCAAAGTGCTGCACACCGAACGCGATCCCGGCAAATGGTTCGAGTCCACGCAAGCGACGATCTTCGCACCCGGTTCGTTTGCGACGACGGGCGAAGGCCCCACGGCAGCGTTCTTCGCCGGCTTCTTGGGCAACATCCGCGAGCACCTGCACGACCGCGCCTTGATGACCGCCCACTTCCGCCGCCACAACGACGAGGTCAAACGCGCCATCCCGCCCGAACGCTTGCTCGTCTACGAAGCCGGCCAAGGCTGGGCGCCGCTGTGCAAATTTCTAGGTGTCCCCGTTCCCGACGCGCCCTACCCGTCGGAAAACTCCAGCGCCGATTTCATCGCCCGTGTCGCCGCCAGGAAGGATCATTGACGGCAACCGCATCGAGAAGAGAACCACCATGACCCCATCCGCCACAAGCGCCGGCTTCGCAGCCAACCGGCTCGACCGCATCGCCCATCATTTGAGCCGCGCTTATGTCGACAACGGCAAGATCGCCGGCTGCCAAGTGGCGGTCTCGCGCCGCGGCCACCTCGCCTACTTCAAATCGCTGGGCCAGATGGACCGCGAGCGCGCCAAGCCGATGCGCGACGACACGATCTTCCGCATCGCCTCGATGACGAAACCCATCACCTCCGTCGCGCTGATGACGCTGTACGAGCGCGGGCTGTTTCAGCTGAACGATCCCGTCCACCGCTTCATCCCCGCCTGGCGCGACCATCGCGTCTGGGTTTCCGGCGAAGGGGACGGTATGGTCACCGAACGCCCCATGCGGCCG
>JANOFM010000304.1:0-10546 GCA_031413635.1 Alphaproteobacteria bacterium
GCGCACGGCTATTTCAACGCAATGGTCGGGCGCGCGTTGCGCAAGCAAGGTTGGCGCAAGCAAGAAGGCCGCCATCGCGCGAAGTTTTGGAATGCCGTGGTGTACGAGCGACCCGCAATCTTGCCCTAAGCGAACCGGAACTATGCCGGATGCGAACTGACGTTACCGAATATAATTCTGTACCAACCGAATAAAAAAAAGTTGTGACGGACGCTGCTTTCCGGTGGCGGACACTGCGCGCGTATTCTTGCTGCGCATACCGAACAGGGCTGTTGTCGAGGGGAATATCGTGAGTGTCGATCCGTTAGCGCCGGTTGCCGGCGTGTCGCTGCAGAAATATGCCGAACTCGCCGTGAAGATGCGCTTGGCGGGAAACGATCGCGATGTCTGTGCCAGGATTGCCGCGAACGACGGGATCGATCGCTCGTCTTGGGAGCAGGCGACAGTCGAGTGGAGCACACGATTGAGCAGTGAGGCGACGAGAGGTGCCGTTGTTTCAGTTTATTATAGACACTATTAACGCGCGTTGCTGCAGTTCGGCGGAATTTCCCCCTCGGCGACATTCGATGCCTATGTCGAAATGTCCGCGATGATCCGGACAGACACCCAAGAGCCGCGCAGGCGCCCCGTCGACGTCAAGTCGATGTGCGCCGCCTACGGTATCGACGAGGAAAAATGGGCGAATATTTCACGACATTGGATGACAAAGCTGATGCACGATCCCGTTCAGTTCGCCACGTATTCGGATCGCTTGCGCCGGCGCGTGTCGGAGATGGACGAGGCGTTTCTTCGACGCACTTAAGTGGGGCGCCAATCGGTCGCGATGAGGTCGATGTTTGGGCGAGGGCGGTCGACGAGAGGCTCTGCCGGGCGGCCGATATAGATGAAACCCGCGATGCGTTCTCCCGATTTCAAGCCGAGCGCTTCGCGCACCACGGGGTGATACGCGTACCATTCGGTGATCCAGTTCGCGACGAAGCCCATCGCATGCGCGGCGATGCAGAGTGTCTGACAGGCGGCGCCTGCGGAAAGAACTTGTTCCCATTCCGGTATTGGAATTCCTTCGCGCACACGGCTGATGCCGGCGATGACGACCGGTGCACGCAATAGACGGGTGCGTTCCTGCGCAATGCGTTCTTCGTTGGCGTCGGGTTCGATGGTCTTGAGCGCCGCGACAAGGATGTCGCCGAACGCGGTGCTGGCTTCGCCTTTGAAAATCACGAAGCGCCAAGGGGTCAGCTTGCCGTGATCGGGCACGCGCGTGGCGCAGGCGATGAGCGTGTGGATTTGTTCGGGCGAGGGTCCCGGTCCCTTCATCCTTTTTGCCGAACCCGAACGGCGGGAGAGCAGCAGGTCGATCGTCTGTGGAACGGCGATGTTGAGCGTGGGCGGATTCATGCAAAAGACCTGATGTTGCGGGATATATAGTTCGATTGTGCGCCTCTGGCACCCAGCCTCCGCGGCCTTGCCATTCAATGCGGGCGCAAGTCCGGGAAATTAACCTGAACCGAGGTTCACACTTGCTTGATTGAATACCGGGGTAACCCCATTTGTGCTAGGATGGTGCCCATGGAAAAACGTCCGATGCCCGTGATTGCCGAGAAATTCGCGGTTTGCGACCCTGTCTGGTCGGACCTACGCGAAGAAGCCATTCGCTTGGCCGCGGCGGAGCCCATTCTGGCAAGTTTCGTTCACGCCACGATCCTCAATCACGAACGGCTGGAAGAGGCGCTGACCTATCATCTGGCCCAGAAATTGGGAAATGCCGATGTCGGCGCCATGCAGGTGCGCCAGGTGTTCGATCAGGCATTTGCCGACGCGCCCGTTGTGGGCGACGAGGTTCGCGCCGATTTGTCGGCGATCTACGATCGGGACCCGGCGGTGACGTCGTTCGTCGAGCCGTTTCTGTTTTTCAAGGGATTTCAATCGCTCCAGGCCTATCGCGTGACGCATTGGCTGTGGCTGAAGAATCGCAAGCCGATGGCGCTGCATTTCCAGAGTCGAATTTCGGAGGTGTTCGGCGTCGATATTCACCCCGGCGCCCGGATCGGGCGAGGCGTGATGATCGATCACGGCACCGGTGTCGTGATCGGCGAGACGTCGGTGGTCGAAGACGACGTGTCGATGTTGCAGGGCGTGACACTGGGCGGCACCGGCAAGGAGCAGGGCGACCGGCATCCGAAAATCCGCCGCGGCGTGATGATCGGCGCGGGCGCAAAAATCCTCGGTAATCTGGAGATCGGCGCCTATAGCCGTGTCGGCGCGGGCAGTGTGGTTTTGAAGAACGTGCCCGAACGCTGCACGGTCGCGGGCGTGCCGGCGAAGGTGGTGGGCTGCGCCGGCTGCGAGCTGCCGTCGCGCGAGATGAACCAGATCATCCAAGACGCGCCGGACGATTATCAGATTTAAGAATCAAAAAGGGCCGCTCTTGCGAGCGGCCCTCCGTGAGATGGGCTGTTGCTGTAAGCCCTGATCTTTCGATCTTCCGGTTAGACGGTCACCAGAGGTTGCTCCAGTGTCCGCGTGACCTTCAGGCTTTGCATTGGCGCCAAAATCTCACTCGACATAGGATCACCTCCTTTCAAAAGTTGAAAACCGCAAACAGATTCTCACGGATTGAATCGCCGGTCGAGAAAAAAATGCGATTAACCCAACCGGTCGCGCAATGCGTACCAAAGCAGGCCCAGCGTTAGTAATGGCTTGCGCAGAATTGCGCCGCCGGGCAGCGGCGGGATTTTCAGGCTTTCGTAAACGTCGAAGCGGGCTGCCTGCCCGTTGACGGCTTCGGCGATTAGTTTGCCGACCAGTGTTGCGATGGCCACACCTTGGCCCGAATAGCCTTGCGCGAAATAGAGATTGGACGATAGCCGTCCGACATGCGGCAGGCGCGGCAGCGTGATTGCGAGACGCCCGCCCCACGCATAGTCGATGCGCGCATCTTTCAATTGCGGGAAAACGCGGAGAATGTGCGGGCGGACGATGGGGGCGGCATCGACGATGTCGCGGTCGCCATAGGTTTCGCCGCCGCCGAAGACAAGCCTGCCGTCAGCCGATAGCCGGTAATAGTCGAGGACGAATTTCGTGTCGGCGATGGCTGCCTTTGACGGAATGAGCGCGCGCGCGCGTTCGCCGCCAAGAGGTTCGGTGGCCGCGATGTAATTCGAAATCGGCATGATCGTGCGAGCGAGATCGCGGTTCAACGCGCCCAAATAGCCGTTGCAGGCGTAGACGGCGAAGTTCGCGCTGAGCGTTCCATTGAGGGTCGACACGCGAATTTTTTTGCCAGGTTCGACACCCGTGACAGCCGAGTGTTCCAAAATTTCGACGCCGGCGTCTTCGCCGGCGCGGGCAAGGCCAAGGGCGTAGTTCAGCGGGTGGAGGTGAAAACTCGACGTGTCGTACAAACCGCCTTTGTAATTTGTCGTGGCGACGAGCGAGGGCATTTCATCGCCGCGAACGAATCTTGCGGAGGAATAGCTATAGCGTTTGGCCAAATGTTCGGCGTAGGATTCCAACTCGGCCGCGTGGCTGGTTCGGACCGCCGCCGAAATGTGCCCGGGTGTTAAATCGCAATCGATCGCGTTCGACGCGATGAGATTGCGAACGAGTGACTTCGCTTCGAGTGCAAGCTCCCACAAGGCGAGGGCATGCGCCTCGCCGTAACGGCGTTCGAGTTCGACTTGGTCGACGCGCTGGCCGGTGATCACTTGGCCGCCATTGCGCCCGGAAGCGCCGAAGCCCGCGACTTGGGCTTCGAGCACGACGACCCTCAATCCGGCTTTGGCGAGATGCAGCGCACACGACAGCCCCGTGTAACCCGCGCCGATCACGCAAACATCGGTCTCACGAGCGCCGTTCAATCGCGGGCGCGCGCGTTGTCCGATTGCGGTCGCAAGATAATAAGAGCGGGGCAGCGAAGCAGTCATGCGATTCTTTGAGAACCAATTTCGAGAAATATTCAAGAGGGGATGTCACCCTTGCCAAGCGCTTTAGAACTGTGCCTAGTCGCGTTCCGATGATGGAAAAAGCCAGCGCAGTAATCGACGCACATGCGATGCATTGGGCCTCGCTCTATCCCGATGCGCCCGACGCAATTCGCGCGCGGATCAAGGATGTGGTGGCGCGGTCGACGATCATCGCGCAAGTCGAACTTCCCGAAACCCGCGCGATGCCGAACGGCGCGAAGGCCGACACGCTGACCGCGATGGCGGAAGGCGACGGCGATTTGCGTCACATGGTGTTGCTGTTGACAGAGCGCAGTTCGGCATCGGGCTGCGTGTTGTCGGCGTTTCCGTTTGCCGCAGGCGCGATTACCCATCCGGTGACGATCGAGCACGTCGCGTCGACCGGTTCGGGCGCCGAGGGTCAAATTCGCGGCCGCACGGAGGACGGCGCGGAGCTTTCGTTTTTCGACACTCTGTTCTTCAAAAACGGGGGCGACTACGAGGTCGGCGAGAGTTATCAGTTCGCGCTGTCGGCTTTTGCCTATTCGCTGAGGCCTTACGGTTTGCGCGTGGTGCAGGGCTGCGACACCGTCGCGCCGCCCGACGTTTTGAAGCCTTCGCGGAGCGGGGCAAGCGACGATTACGAATTCCGCGCCACGGTCCAACACGTTTATCCGATGCGGCTGGACAGCGGCACGGTCTATCGCATGCGCGTCACCGTGGCGCGCAGCGGCCAAAATATGGTCGATGTCGCGCTTTACGCAGCCGAGCATGTGCTGCCGGCCGGGTACCGGCCCAAGCCTGGGGACGAAATTATCGGCCGCTTGTGGTTGCAGGGCTACTTGGTCGAAGATTAGGGCGTTGGCTTACGGTGCCCGGTTTAAATCCGATCCGGTTTTGCCGTATGTATGTGCGGAACTCGCGCAAGCCGCGTGATAGGAGCCCGAAGCTCGTGGACAGAACAGAAATCCTGCGCGTCGAAAAATACCTGCGTTCGCTTTTCCGATTGGACACGATCAAGATCGAAGCGCGTCCAAACAAGACGGACTCCGTCGAGGTCAATGTCGGCGACGAGTTCATCGGCGTGATCTTCAAGGACACCGAAGACGGCGAGACGACCTATCATTTCGAGATGGCGATCCTGGAAATGGATCTGCCGCCCGCGTCCTCGGTGATCAAAAAGCCGTAAGCCTATTGCTTGCGGAACGACGCGATCAGGCCCATGATGCCTGCTTCGATCTGTTTCCATTGCGCCAGATGCGCGCGCTTGAACTTGTAGGTCAAACCGACATTGTCGGGTAGGCGCGTCACGCGCATACAGCTTGAGCCGAAGTCGGTGTTGGGCGAAGCGTCGCAACGCATGACGAGGTCCGAGCCGTCATCCAGTTTTGCCGCGAACCATTCGGTATTCTCGTAGCCTGTGCCGGGGCTGAATTTGTATTGCGTCAGGCCGAAGGGGCCGGCTTCGCCTTCTTCGTTGTCGGCTCGCGGTTTGATGCCGCGCTCGAACTTCTGCTGATAGGTCAACGGCGCGCGGTCGAGCGCCAGCGTGAATTGAATGACTTTCGCAGCCGGCGCGTTGCTTGCGAATTCTTTGCCATCACCGGGCGACCAGGGCGACATGTTCGGCAGCAGCGCGTGCATCGGCACGTCGTCTTGATCGCCGCCGCTGCGCGAGCGGCGAAACTTCGTGTAGTTGGCGGGGATGCGGTACAAGACGCCGTCGATGCGAATGTCGGCGGTATCGGCCGATGCGGTGGGCGAGGGCGTATTGCCTTGGAAGTCTTCCACCGTCGGTCCGGCGAGGAAAATGAAGAAGCCGCCCGCGATCGCAGCCGCGATCACCAGCAGGAGAAGCGGCAGAATCCAGCTCGAGTGAGCGTGGACTTCGCCGCCCAGAGCCGCATCAGCGTCGCGTTGGTCAATTTTCATGACCGCACTATCGTCCCCAGTAGTTTCCGCTTCTTTGCATTTCGCCGGGCTGAGAATTTCCAGCCATTGACGTGTTCAAACTGCCACAGTTTGAGGTCTCGCCCGCCGAAGCAACCTGCCGTGGCGGCGGATGCGCTGCAATAGGCAATGTCCAAGGTTTGCACACAGGCTGTGTGACAAAACGGGACGCTAGTACGTGTTGTTACTCGGCTTGAGCCGGGAAAACGCTGATTTCCCTTGGCATGAGGGCTGCTGCGTTTGGGAGGATCCCAACCCCTACTCAGCAGCCCCAACTCATGCCCGGCGAGCTTCAGACCCTGATATTCGCCTTTGCGATCGGGATGGTAATTTCCGGTATTTTTGCCAACGTGTTCGAGTTGGTCACGAATACGCAGTCGATCCTCCACTTACAGGTGACTTCGGACGGGCGGCGGCTCCTGATCATCGCGATTTTGATGTTCGCCGCGCCGCATATTGTGATGTGCGCCGCGGGGCGGGTTTGGCGAGACGGCGAGATGGCGCCGGCGCACACCTTCGCCATTTGCGGACTGTGTTCGTTGTGGTCGATCGGCTTGGGCTTTCTGATTTACAAGGCACTCTTTTCCTAGCCGAACCGGACCGTTAATGATTTGGTGACGCAGGCGTCACTTTGTACTTGAATCGAGTGGTTCGCGGCCTTATCTCCCGTTTGTTCGCAAGCGCAGCAATCCGGCTGCCGGCGGCGTGGAGTGGCGGCAATGCTCAATCGGATCGTGAACGGACTGATCGTGGCCGCGATGGTCTCGGTTTTTGTGCTGTTCGAGCTTGGCTCGATCGCGCGCGGCGATGCGTTTTTTATCGCCACCGCCATCGTTGTCGTTTTCACCGGCCAGCAGCTGATCGCGCGAGAGCATATGGGTCTCAGCGAAGCGGCCGCCTCGATCTTTACGCGTCCCAAGAGTTATCGCAGCCGTTCGTCCCTGATGGCGTATTTCGCTTGTTTGGGTCTCGCGGCACTGGTCACGACGCAGGTGTTTGTTTTTGCCTGATCGACCAACGACGAACTGAGATTGGAAGGGCCGGGGTCGACCGGCCCTTTTTTTGTTGCGGCTCAGAGCACCGTCAGCATGGCGGCGACGAGCGGATGGCGGACGATGTCGCGGTCTTCGAGGCGGACGACTGCGATGTCGTCGAGCGTCGACAACCGGTCGGCGATTTGGCCCAAGCCGCTTATGCCCGGCAACAAGTCCGTCTGGTCCGGATCTCCGGTCATCACCATCGTCGAATGCCAGCCTAGTCTGGTGAGCAGCATCTTCAGCTGGCCGTAGGTGCAGTTCTGCGCTTCGTCGATGACGATGAAGGCGTTGTTGAGCGTGCGCCCGCGCATATAGGCGACGGGTGCGATTTCGATAATGCCTTCCGCAAGCAGCGCTTTGAGTCGTTTGCCGCCCATACGTTCGGAGAGCGCGTCGTAAAGCGGGCGCAGATAAGGCGCGAGCTTGTCTTCAAGCGCGCCCGGCAAGTAACCCAAATTTTCGCCTGCCTCGACCGCGGGGCGGGTCAGCATAATGCGGCCGATCTTGCCTGCGTCGAGCGCTTCGACCGCCTTGGCGATGGCAAGATAGGTTTTGCCGGTGCCCGCCGGACCGACGGCTACGACGAGATTGCGCTGGTCGATCGATTCCAAGAGGCGGCGTTGGTTGTCGGAACACGGGCGGACGTGGCGCGTATAGCTTTGTTGACCGTTGCGTTCGCGCTGTTCTCGGTCGAGCGGCGACCAGCCGCCGCCATTGGCCGGGAAAAGCGCGCGGACTTTGGATTGTTCGTGGAATTCTTCACGCGTGCGTTTGCGGCTTGCTCTCTTGCCCATTGCTCATTCCCCTCGAACGCGAGCGCGGGCACGTGCGACTGCACGGCCCGGTCCCGACCACACAAAACGGTTTGAGATGAAATTGCGTCGTTAAGGCGTGTGCACCGGTGCAGACGGGCTTGCGCGTTGGAGTTCGCGCGAAACCGCCGATGGTTATTGTTACGCAGAACTTCTGGCACCGACGCTGTGACTCCTTCGAATCACTGAGTGACGCCAAAGTACTCTTTGCCAGTGTCCGGTGGGTAAACGTCTTGTGACAAGGGCCGAGTGTGACGCGAAAGACTCAGCGGTCGGCGGCTACCAGGCCAAACGGGCCGCACGGAACGACGCCGGTGCAAGGGCGGTGACATAGAGCGAAATGAAGCCGAATTGCAGAGAGACGATCGCGAGTTTCGACATACCCATTGCCTCGAACTGGTCGCCCATGACTTTAAAGATCGCAAACATGACGACGATGCCGGCCGCGGCGGCGGCGCCCGCGAAAAGCCAACTCTCGTGGCGTTCGTAGTTGATCCAGCGTTCTTCGATCGTGCGGCCGATCCACCAGCAGGCGATAAAGACGATGAGCCCGAAGATGGCGAAGGGCACAACGTCGCCCGGCCAAAACATCCAGACGAGCGGGGCTAGTCCTGCGATCGCCAAGACTTGAATTTCGGGATTGAGGTCGTGCCAGAACTTGAATTGGTCCGAGACGAGACCGCGATAGATCACGACCGAGGCGAGGCCGAGCAAGGTGCCCGCCAAGACATCCTCGACATCGTGGACGCCGAGATAAAGGCGCGAGAAGCCGACGCCGGCGACGATGACGATGGCGACGGCCCATGCCCAGGAGCGCTTGATCTCATAGGCCAACCACAACCACATCGCGGTTGCGACTTGCGCGTGGCCGGACGGAAAGCCGAAGGAATCGCCGACCTGGGGATCGAGGGCGAACTGAAGGGGCGGGCGCGGATCCTGGAACATATCTTTCAGGAACGTGTTCGTGATGCCCACGATGCCGATCAGCATCGCAAGTCGCGTGAACATCCGTTTGTCCCACAACCAATAGCCGACGGGCAGGAACACCAAGAAGAACTGGGTGTAGCCCAGCAGGGTGAAGCCTTCGAAGACCGGGGTCAGCAGGGCCGAGCGCAGCGGGACGACCCACGAGATATCGCGCAGAAGTGTTTCCATCGCATAGGTTATCGCATCCGGGCTTGCGCCGGAAGCGGTCACAACCGCTGACGTTGCGGCTTGGTTAGCGGCGTGCTTCCTTGGCGGTTCCGGGAACAACGACTCAAATGACATCCATGACCGTTTTCAAGAGCGCGATCTCCACGCGCGACGAGCGCTTCAAGGCCAATGCGGCGGCGATGGGCAAGCTTAGCGCCGAACTGAACGGGCGCATCGCGACGGCGGCCAAAGGCGGCGATGAGCGTTCGCGCCAGCGCCCTATCGAGCGGGGCAAATTGCTGCCGCGCGAGCGGGTGAACCGTTTGATCGATCCCGGCACGCCGTTTCTGGAACTGTCGCCGCTGGCGGCCTTCGGCATGTACGACGACGACATTCATGCGGGCTCGATCATTACCGGCGTGGGCCGCGTCGAGGGGCAGGAATGCGCGATCGTGTGCAACGACGCGACGATCAAGGGCGGCACCTATTATCCGATCACCGTGAAAAAGCACTTGCGGGCGCAGGAAGTGGCGCGCGAGAATCGATTGCCGTGCATCTATCTGGTCGACTCGGGCGGCGCCAACCTGCCGAACCAGGCCGACATCTTTCCCGACCGCGAGCATTTCGGACGCATTTTCTACAATCAGGCGAACATGTCGGCGATGGGGATTCCGCAAATCGCCGTGGTGATGGGCTCGTGTACCGCGGGCGGCGCCTACGTGCCGGCGATGTCGGACGAGAGCATCATCGTGCGTAATCAAGGCACGATTTTCTTGGGCGGACCGCCTTTGGTGAAGGCGGCGACGGGCGAGGTGGTGACGGCCGAGGAACTCGGCGGCGCCGACACGCATTCGCGCAAGAGCGGGGTCACCGATCATTATGCGCAGGACGACATGCATGCGTTGGCGCTGGCGCGGCGCATCGTGACGACGCTCAATCGCGCCAAGCAGCCGCAAGTCGTGATGCGCGAGCCGGTCGAGCCGCTCTTCGACATCGGCGAACTCGACGGCATCGTGCCACCGTCGCTCGCCCAGCAATACGACGTGCGCGAAGTGATCGCGCGCATCGTCGACGGCTCGGTGTTCGACGAATTCAAAAAGCTCTACGGCACGACGCTGGTTTGCGGCTTCGCCCATATTTGGGGGATGCCGGTCGCGATCTTGGCGAACAACGGAATTCTGTTCTCGGAGTCGGCATTGAAGGGCGCGCATTTCATCGAGCTGGCGTGTCAGCGCGGCATTCCGCTGTTGTTCCTGCAGAACATCGCGGGCTTCATGGTGGGGGCGAAATACGAGGCCGGCGGCATCGCCAAGGACGGCGCGAAGTTGGTGACGGCGGTCGCTTGCGCGCAAGTGCCGAAGCTGACGTTGATCATCGGTGGGTCGTACGGCGCGGGGAACTACGGCATGTGCGGACGCGCCTACGGGCCGCGCTTCATGTTCTCGTGGCCGAACGCGCGCATCTCGGTGATGGGCGGCGAACAGGCCGCGAGCGTGCTGGCGCAGGTCAAACGCGACGGGATGGAAGCGCGCGGCGAAACATGGAGCAAAGAGGACGAAGAGGCGTTCAAGGCGCCGGTGCGCGAGCGCTATGAGGAGGAAGGCAATCCCTATTTCGCCACCGCGCGATTGTGGGACGACGGCATTATCGCGCCGAGCGAGACGCGGCG
>JANOFM010000305.1:0-30295 GCA_031413635.1 Alphaproteobacteria bacterium
TCCGGGCTTCGAGGGCAAATATTTCAAAATGCCCTGCCGCAACGTGTTGCCGAAACCGGTGCAAAGCCCGCACCCGCCGATGTGGATGGCCTGCACAAACAGGGACACGATAAAAGTGGCGGCAAGCCTCGGCCTCGGCGCGCTCGCCTTCGCCTTCGTCAACCCGGAGGAAGCGCGCGCCTGGAGCGAGATCTACTACGGCATCATCGCCTCCGACAAATGCGCTCCCATCGGGCACACGGTGAACGCCAACATCGCCATGGTCTCATCCTTCTCGATCCACCACGATCGGGCGGAGGCGATTAGGCGCGGCCACGAAGGCTTCGAGTTTTTCGGCTATGCCCTCAACGCCCTCGTCGCCCGCGACACGGTCCCCGGCCGCACGAACCTCTGGGGCGAATATCTGAAACTGCGCGGCAACCGCACCGAGGAACTCGTCGCCGCCGCGAACCGCGCCCCCGCGGGTTCCGGCATCGGCACCCCCGACGACATGCGCTTGCACCTGCGCGCCTTCCAAGCCTCGGGCGTCGACCAAGTCATCTTCATGCAGCAAGCGGGCAAAAACCGCCACGACGACATCTGCGCATCGCTCGAACTCTTCGCCGCCGAAGTGATGCCCGAATTCAAAGCCGAGGTCGCCGACCGCGAAGACGCCAAAACCAAACGCCTGGCCCCCACATCGAAGCCGCTCTCGCGCGCAAGGAACGAATGCGCCCACTTGCCGACCACGAAATACCAGTCGTTCGCGCCTCGGTCGCGCAAGCGCAGGTGAATCAGACGCGCTAATCCTCACTCGCTAAAGCGGGTGAGGATTAGTCTGGTCCGAATGTTCGTGCGGAAACGTTGATGTCGCCGCACGCCTCCAGGGCGATGGGTTCGCCGCCAATACCGTCCTCCACGCGCCAGCCGTCGTGGTGGAGTACGAGCGCCACCGGGTGGATCGTTCGCTCGCTGGATCGATAGGCGTTGATGCGGACGACCCTCATGTCTCGGATCGCATCGGCGAGCGCCGCAACGCGCGGATCGCTGTCCGCGGCCGCATCGTCGTCATAACGAAACCGCCGCATCGCCGTGCCGATCCGCTCGCGCACCTGGTCGGGAAAAGACTCGATCAGCTTGCGCCGCGCGCGATTGGCGGCGTCGGCAATCCCGAGCTGAGCCAGCGCGCCGAGCGGTCGCGTCAGGACGAGCGCAATCGCCTCCGCCTCGTCCGACGCCAATCCCGTCAACCGCGTGCGATAGTTGAAGCCAAGCTCGATCCCGCCCTGGTTCCCCCGATGCACGATCACGGGCAGGCCGGCCTCGGTCAGTGCGTCCACGTCGCGCAGGATGGTGCGCCGGGCGACCTCCAATTCGGCCGCGAGTTCGGCACTTGTCAGTCTTCCCCGGTTCTGTAGCAGCAGTAGTATCTGCAAAAGCCGCGATGCCCGCATGATGCAGCCTCAAACATGACAAAAGATGTCTTATTAGTTAGGTCATAACACATGCTCCACCAACGCTGCCGAGGAGTTCCGGATGAGGGTCTATGAGGTTCGCCGCACCATTGCCGCGCCACCCGAACGCATTTGGGCAAAGCTGACGGATGCCAGGGCGCTCGTTTCAGGGGGGCTGGGTGTGGCGCGGCTCGAAGGCGAGATAAAGCCAGGCGCAAGACTGAGATTGTGGTCGGAGGCAAATCCCGGTCGCGCCTTCGCGCTGCGCGTGACCGAATTCGCGCCCGCAAAGCGGATGGTGTGGGAAGGCGGCATGCCGTTCGGCCTGTTCAAGGGCGTGCGCCAATACAATCTGACCCCAAAGGCCGGCGGAACCGAATTCCACATGCGCGAGGAATTTTCCGGTCCCATGCTGGCGCTGATCGGATCCTCCATCCCCGACCTCCAGCCGTCGTTCGAAAAATTCGCCGACGGCTTGCGCAGGCTTTCGGAGGGCAAGGGCGCATGAACAAGAGCAAAGTCACCTACGGCGCCGGCACGCCGGATGATCCGTGGATTTTGACGACCCCGCCCCAAACTTCCGAATACAACGCTTGGCGCGACGAAAGCTTGAAACCACCCGCCCTCGTCGTCCAAGTCGGCGCCACCAAACTCTCGTATCAGCTGCGCTGCATCGACGATCTTGCCGCGATGCTGAAGAAACACGGCGACTGGATGCCGCTCGGCAACGCCGATGAAGGAAAGCCCGTCCAACCCGGCACGGTCGAAGCCTGGGCGCGCGACGCCAAGAACCCGGTCGGCGGCTATTACGGTCTACGCAAAGGCTATCGCGGCCGCTTTGCGAACTACGTCACGCCGGTGCTCGAACTCATGGGTCTCGTCGAACTTGAACACGGGCCCCGCAACAACCGAGTTCGAATTAAGCCGAAGAAGTAGCCCTCACTCGGCCAAGCTTCCGTCGAGCAGGCACAAGTTCACGAAACGCGCTAACTTCCTGCCTGGGACCGCGGGCATCCTTGCCCGCCCTTTCTTGCGGCGTTGGAAAGAAGAAGGGCAGGCAGGGATGCCCGCGATCCCAGGAAGGCTAGCGCAATCTCTACCTCATGCTCTAATCATCTGCCGCAACCACCGGAGCCGCTATGCCGACCCACACCGCCGACGTCATCATCATTGGCGCCGGCATCGCCGGAGCGTCGGCGGCTTACGAGCTGAGTGCCACGCACCGCGTCCTATTGCTCGAACGCGAACCGCAGCCCGGCATGCATTCGACCGGCCGCTCTGCCGCGATCTTTTCCGCGATCTACGGCAACCAAACCGTTCGCGCGTTGAGCCGCGCCAGCCGTGATTTCCTCTTCAACCCGCCGCGGGGTTTCGCCGAAACGCCGCTCGTCAGCCCGCGCGCGACACTCTTCATTGCGCCGAAGGAACAAGTCGCATCCCTGCATGCGATGCGCGAGGACGCCGACGTCCGTGCCGGCACTGACCCGATGACGACCGCCGAAGCACTTGCCCGCGTGCCGATACTGCGTCCCGACCACGTCGTCGAAGCGCTCTACGAACCCGGCGCCTCCGATATCGACGTCAATGGTCTGCACCAAGCCTTTCTGCGCGGCTTCAAACAACGCGGCGGCGCGCTCGTCTGCAACGTGAAGATCGACGCCCTCGATCGCGGCTTGTGCGTCCGAACTGCAACCGAGACATACCAGGCCCCCGTCATCGTCAACGCCGCAGGCGCTTGGGCCGACGAAGTGGCGCGACTGGCCGGCGCCCGCTCGCTCGGCATCGCGCCCAAGCGCCGCACGGTCATCCTCTTCGACGCGCCCAAGGAACACGATATCCGCGCCTGGCCGCTCGTCATCGACGCGGACGAAACCTTCTACTTCAAACCCGACGTCGGCCGCATCTTGCTCACCCCCGCCGACGAAACGCCCAGCCCCCCGTGCGATGCGCAACCCGAAGAACTCGACATGGCGCTCGCCATCGACCGCTTCGAAGCGGCCACCACGATGAGCGTGCGCCGCATCGCCCACAAATGGGCGGGCCTGCGCTCTTTCGCACCCGACCGCACGCCGGTCGTGGGCTTCGACGCGAAGGCCGAGGGATTTTTCTGGCTGGCGGGGCAGGGCGGCTACGGTATGCAAACCTCGTCCGCGCTGGCGCGCACGGCGGCGGCGCTCATCCGCGGCGAAGGCGTGCCGCACGACATCGCGAGCGAAGGCGTCGTCGCCCGCGCGTTGAGCCCCGCGAGGTTCGCATGAAGGCCGCGCTCAATCGCATCGGCATCGGCTCCGGCGGTACCCCGCGCACAATTTTGTTCTTCGCCTGCGCCGCTCACTTCCTTCACCACGTACTACTGTCCCTCTATCTAACCCTGGTTCTGACGTTGACCGGCGAGTGGCGCATGAGCTACGGCGACCTGATCGCGCTGTGGACGCTGGGCTCGCTGATGGTGGGTCTGGGGTCGCCGCTCGCGGGCTGGCTCGGCGACCGTTGGGGCGAAGCGCGGGTGATGACGCTGGTCTTTCTGGGCCTTGGCGCCGCCAGCATCCTGTGCGGCTTCGCGCAAAACCCGGCCGCGATGACCCTGTCCCTCGCGGTGCTCGGCACCTTCGGCGCGCTCTATCACCCGGTCGGCAATTCATGGGTCGTCAAGCACGCGATCGAACGCGGCAAGGCGATCGCGCTCGCGGGAATATCGGGCTCCTTCGGCGTCGCCGCCGGACCCGTGGTCGCCGGCGCGCTCAACGACGCGCTCGATTGGCGCTGGGCCTTCATCGTTCCGGGCCTCGTCACGATGGCGTTCGGCGTTGCTTTGCTGGCGCTCATGTCGCTGGGTCGCGTCCCCGAACGCGACGACGACGCGGTGGCGGCTCCGCTCGAAACCGCATCGCCGCGCGAATGGCGCAACGTCATCGCTCTGCTCGCGCTCACCATGACGTTGACGGCAATCGTCGTGACCGCCTTCGTGACGGCGTTGCCGAAATTGGTTCAAGATCTCGCCATCGCCTCGACCGACGGATTGACCGGCGTGGGCCTCTTGGTCGGCGCCATCTATCTCACCGCCTCTGGCGCTCAGTTCGTCGGCGGCCACTACGCCGATCGCGGCGAAGCAAGGCGCACCTATATTTTAGCCTTCGTCATGCTTGCCTTGGCCCTCGCCGCCGCAGGACTTTCCGGCAATTGGCTTATCCTGCCGCTCTCGGTCGCCATCATGCTCTTGGTCGAAGGCATCGCGCCGATCGAAACCGTCTTCGTCGCGCGCTATGCTCCGGCAGGCCGCCGCGGCCTCTTCTTCGGCATGCGCTACGCCATATCGGTCGTCGGCGGCCCTGCCGGCGTGTGGCTGGTAGCGGCCCTCTACGACCCCGACTTGCGCTTTGCCTGGCTGCTCTACGCGCTCGCCGCGGGCGCCGCCGTCACGGCCGTGTTGTCGCTCGCTCTTCCGCAAGATCGAGAAGGGAGGGAGCGCCCGCAAGCGCTCCCCAACTGATCACCAAATCCGGACGCGATCTTCCGGCTTCAGGTACATCTTGTCGCCCGGCTTGACGCCGAACGCATCGTACCATCCGTCGATATTGCGCACGACGCCGTTGCAGCGATACTCCGCCGGCGAGTGAACGTCGCTCGTCACTTGCGCCCGCAGACGCTCGTCGCGAATATTCGTCCGCCACACTTGGCACCAACCCAAGAATACGCGCTGGTCTCCCGTGAACCCGTCGAGCACTGCCGGGGTCTTACCCTTCAGCGACAACTGATAGGCATGCCGCGAGACGCTCAAGCCGCCGAGGTCTCCGATATTCTCGCCCGAGGTAAAGTCACCGTTGACACGCAGCCCGGGCAGCGGTTCGAATTTCGAGTACTGCCCGGCCAAAGCTTTCACCTTCACGGCAAAGCGCTCCTCGTCTTCCTTCTTCCACCAACTGCGCAGAATGCCGTTCTCGTCCGATTTCGCGCCTTGGTCGTCGTAGCCGTGGCCCATCTCGTGCCCGATCACGCCGCCGATCGCGCCGTAGTTGATCGCCGCATCCGCGTTCGGATCGAAGAACGGCGCCTGCAGAATGGCGGCCGGGAAGCTAATGTCGTTCCAAACCGGATTGTACTGAGCGTTCACGATCTGCGGGGCCAAGCCCCATTCGCTCTTGTCGGTCTTGTCGGCCAGACGCGACGCTTGCCGCTTCCAGTCCCAAATGCCGGCGCGCTTACGGTTGCCGTAGGCATCGCCGGCGCGGATATCGAGCGTGGAATAGTCGCGCCACTTGTCGGGATAGCCGATCTTCACGCGCACGGTCTCAGCCTTGCGCATCGCGATTTTGCGCGTTTCCGGCGACATCCATTCGAGGTTCTTGATGCGCTCGCGATAAGCAGCAAGCAGGTTGCCGACCAGCGCCTGCATCTGCGCCTTTGCCTCGGGCGTGAAGTGACGCTTCACATAGATCTGTCCGACCGCAAGGCCCAACGGCTGCTCGCCGAAATTGCCGCTGAGGGCAGTCACCGCACGCTTCCACCGGTCGAGCTTCTGCGGCGTTCCGGTCAACGCCTTGCCGTTGAACGCGAACGCCGCGTCGTCGAACGCGACCGGCATGATGTCGGCCTGCGCGTTCAGATAGTGGAACGTCATATAGGCGCGCCACGTCTCAACCGGCGTCGCCCGGAACAGCTTGGCCAATCCCGCAACCGGCTCGGGGTTGCGCAGCAAGAAGAAATTCTGGCTCTGCAATCCCGCGGACTTCAACGCCACATCCCATGCGAACTCCGGCGCCGATGCCTTCAAGTCGACAAGCGAGCGCGGGTTATACGCAAGCTCGACATCCCGCAACTTCTCGATCGGCCATTGCAGTTCGGCGATCTTCATTTCGAGCGCCATGATCGCATCGGCCGCCGCCGCCGCGTTGGCGTAGTTCGCCATGCCGAGCATCTTTTCGATATAGGCGCGATAGGCCGTCCGGGTCTCGGCGAACTTCGCGTCGGGCTTCAGATAGTAATCGCGATCCGGCATTCCGAGACCGGCTTGGAATACATCGACCGAATAGCGGTCGGGGTTTTTGTCGTCGAGCCCGAAGACGAGCGCGATCGGCGAATTCGCAGGCGTGCCCGGCTCGCCGATAAACGCCGCAACGTCTTCGTGCGTCTTAAACGCGGCGATGCGGTCGAGGTCCGCCTGAAAGGGATTCAGCCCCTGGGCGTCGATCGCTTTGGTATCCATGTACGAAGCATAGAAGTCGGCGACCTTCTGCTCGGGCGAGCCCGCAGGTTGCTTGCGGCTCGACACGTCGTTGACGAGAGTTCTCACGTCCTCTTCCGATTTCGCGCGCAGCATGTCGAACGAACCCCAGCGCGAACGGTCGGGCGGGATTTGCGTGTTCTTCATCCAGGTACCGCCCACGTAGCGGAAGAAGTCGTCTCCCGGCTGCACGTTGCGATCCATTGCGCTGAGGTCGAAGCCCCAAGTGCCGATCACCGGTTTGCCACCGGCTGCGCCGGCTTGAAAGTCGACTGCAATCAGGCCCGCGGTGAGCGCGGCTGCCGCTACGGCGGTTGCCGTCAAAACCATTCGAAAATTCATGAATCGTGTCCCTTTGAAGATGCCGGCACCTTGTCCTGCCCATCGTATTGAGCGCAACGCGCCAGCATGGCGTTCTAAATCACGTTGCTGCGAGGGAAGCCTGGCCACTGACTGTCGCGTTGGCGTTGTGCTGGACAGGCAAGGTTCTCCCCAACCGCGAATTCCCGGGCTGTCTTGCCGGACCGCGGCCCAAGCAGGCAATTCGGCATCCTTGGAAAGCGGGTCCATTTCTGATTGTCTCGCGATAAGTTGAATGAATCGACCGCGGCCGGGCCATATTCGATCCGGCGGCACGGGGTCGGCGAAACAAAGGGATGGCACGGGGCATGCTCAGAATCTTGGGTGTGATTGTTGTTCTGGCGCTTGTGGTGGCCGCGGCAGGCGGAATCTACTGGCACGGCGCGCGCGAGGGCTGGTTCGGCGAGGAACGCGACGCCGGCGTCATTCAGGGCAAACGCATCCCCGATGAGGTGATCGCCGCACGTAAGGCGGCCTCCGACGCCGTGGCGGACGAAGGCTCCAACGACCAAATCCTGTTCGGCGACCTGCACGTCCATACGACGTTCTCGGCCGACGCCTTTCAGTTCTCTCTGCCCATCATCGGAGGGCCGGGCGTCCATCCCGTGGCCGATGCCTGCGATTTCGCGCGCTATTGCTCGGCGCTCGACTTCTGGTCGATCACCGATCACGCCGAGACCGTGACCCCGCTTCGTTGGCAGCGCACGAAAGATTCGATCCGCTCTTGCCAAAAGATCGCGGGCGAGGGACCAAATCCGGACCTCGTTTCATTCGTCGGCTTTGAATGGACGCAAATCGGCCGCCTGCCTTCCGAGCATTTCGGCCACAAGAATGTGATTTTCAAGGATCTCGACGACGACAAAGTCTCCGCGCGCGCCATTGGCGCAGCCGGAGTTGCCTCGACCGCGTTGCGCTCGTCGATCGGCATACCGCCGTCGGTCCCTTTGCTCGATTTCAAGAATCGGCAAGCCTATTTCGACTTCAACAAGTTCATGCGACTGACACAGGCCGTGCCGGAATGCGATGCCAACACCTCGTCCGACAAATTGTCGAACGCCTGCTATGAAACGGCGGCGAACCCGGGAGATCTCATCCGCAAACTCTTCGACGAGCAAAAACTCAGTCCGCTCGTCATCCCGCACGGTTCGACCTGGGGCCTTTACACACCGCCCGGCACCACCTGGGACAAAGCGTTGTTGGGCAAGGAGCGCCCGGAGCAATTCGGTCTTATCGAAATTTATTCCGGGCACGGTAATTCCGAAGAATACCGCTCTTGGAAAGACGTATCGCTGAACTCCGACGGCCTGACGGCGTCTTGCCCGCAACCGGTCGCCGGATACACGCCCAGCTGCTGGCGCGCCGGTGAGATCATTCGCGAACGCTGCATCAAGAGCGGCGTCTCGATGGCCGATTGCGACAAACGCGCGGCGCAAGCGCGCGACGACTATGCCAACATGGGCGTGGCCGGACATTTGGCCGTCGGCGGAGAGGCGCCGGAAGACTGGCTCGACTCGGGTCAATGCACCAATTGCTTCATGCCGCCGTTCAACCATCGCGCCGCAAACGCGGTACAAGCAGGCCTCGCGACTTCGATTTTCGACGATCCGTCGGGCAAAGCCACGCGCTTCCACTGGGGCTTTATCGGCTCGTCCGACAATCACCGTGCCCGACCGGGCACGGGCTACAAACCCGTCGACCGCCGCAAGAACACCGAAGCCGGCGGCGCGATCAGCGAAACCTGGCGCAACCGCTTGCTGCCCGACCAAGGCACGCCCGATGCAACGTCGAAGCGTATAAGTCAAAAAGAGCTTTTCACGCTGGCGGGTTTTCAGTTGACGGAGTTCGAACGCCAATCGTCGTTCTGGCTCGCCGGCGGTCTCGCCGCGGTTCATGCGAAAGATCGTTCGCGCGACTCGATTTGGAACGCACTGCAAAGCCGAGAAGTCTATGCGACCTCCGGACCTCGCATCTTGCTGTGGTTCCGCGCGGTCGACGCCACAGGCAACAAGACGCAAATGGGCGGACGTGTGGCGACCGATACGGCGCCGACCTTCGAGGTTCACGCCGTGGGCGCCTTCAAGCAAAAGCCGGGCTGCCCCGACTTCGCAAAAGCGGGCCTGGATGAAAAGCGCATCAAGGACATCTGCTCGGGTGAATGCTACAATCCATCCGACGAACGTCGCATGATCACCCGCATCGAAGTGGTCAAAGTCCGCCCGCAGAACAAGCCGGGCGAAGATCTGTCCGAATTGATCGAAGACCGCTACCTGACGCATCAATGCAAGCCGAGCGCGAACGGCTGCACCTTCACCTTCGCCGATCCGGAATACACCAAGGGCAAACGCGACGCGCTCTATTACGTCAAGGCGATCCAGGAACCGGAGCCCACGATCAACGCCGAACCCGTCAAGTGCGAACGCGACGGCAACGGCAAATGCATCAAGGCGACGTTGTGCTACGGCGACTATCGCTCGGGCGAAGACGCCTGCACCTCTCCGTCCGAACATCGCGCCTGGTCGTCGCCGATCTATTTGGACTATGGCGCGCAAGCGGCGGCAGCACCCGTAACCGAACCAGCGCCCGCAAGCGCCACGGGCAACGGTGGCTGATCTGCCGAAAGAAAGCCGGCCCGGCCAAATCATGTTGGCGGCCGGCGCCGTGCTGGGCCTGGGCCTGGCGTTGTGGTCGGCGCTTGGCGTCGACGACGCACTGAACAAATACGCCGACGCGATCGCAACGGTCGACGGCACGCCGATCCCCCGCCCGCTATACGACGGCGCCATCGAAGGTCTCGCCTCGGCGAAACGAAATCCGCTGACCGAAGCCGAAAAGCGTGAGGCGTTGGATCGCATTATCGACGAAGAACTCTTGCTGCGCCGCGCGGTGGAATTGGGCTTGGCCGAGTCCGACCCAACCTCGCGCAAGGCGCTCGTCAACGCCATGCTTCAGTTTTCGATTGCCGATGCCGCCAAGCTCAATCCCTCCGACGCCGAACTCCGCGCATTCTACGCCGAACGTCCAAGGCTCATCGCGCCGCTGCCGCTGCTCACGGTGCGCGCGGTCTCCTTCGAGAGCGCGGAGGAAAACCGGATCCTCGCCATGAAAGGCGCGATCGATGCAGGCCGCGGCTTCGACGCAGGCGTAAAGGAAGCAAGCGCCGAACTTGTGCTGTTGCCGAAAGGCCCAGTGGTGCCCGCCAAAATTGCCGAGTATGCCGGCGCCACCATCCGCGACACGGCGCTCTCACTGAACAAGGGCCAAACCGCGGGCCCTATCGAAGTCGGCCGCCGCTTTGTATTTGTTTTCGTCGCCGATCGCAGCGAAGCCCCGCCGCCGCCCTTCGATGCAGTCCGCGACGTGATTGTCGAGGAATGGCGCAAACGCGCCTCCGAACAAGCCTTCGACGACTACGTCGCGGGCCTACGCGCCAGCGCACGTTTGAGCTACGCCGCCGACGCGCCCAAGCCCAACGCGAAATAGATGATGCGATCGTCGATGTCGCGCGTGGTCGTGCTGCTGTTGGCAACTATGATGTTGCTTGCCGGCACGGCGCACGCGCACACCCGCAGCCAAAGCTTTTCCAACTGGACCATCGGCGAAAACGCAATTCAGGGTGTGTTCCAGGTCGACGCCTATCGCGCCACGCAGTTGAGCGAGACGCCGCAAGCCTTGGCGACGCTTTTGCGCAATCACCTCGCAGCCAACGTCTCGCTCACGCAGGGCGGTGTTGCATGCACGGCATCGCCGCCGCAAGCGATGGCCGCACCCCGGGGCGATTTGCGCGTCGAGTTCCGCTTCAGCTGTGCCAAACCCTTCGCCGAGATGCCGGGCATCTTGCGCATCGGAGCGTTTTTCGATGTTTCCGTCAGTCACGTTCACTACGTGCGGTTGACCGGCACGGACGGCAAGATTCAGGAAATGGTCTTAACCCTGGGCAAGTCCGATGTCGCGGTCGGCGCGACCGCGGCGTCGTCGGTCAGCAGCGTCTTCGATTTTCTGGCGCTGGGCTTCTGGCACGTGCTGTCGGGCCTCGATCATCTCGCATTCCTGGCGGTGCTAGCCATGTTGGCGGGAGGCCTGTGGCGAACGGCCATAGCGGTCACCGGCTTCACGCTGGGCCATTCGCTGACCTTGGGGCTTGTCGCCATGAACGTCCTTAGGCCCGACACCGCTGCCGTCGAAGCACTGATCGGCTTCACTGTCGCGTGGGCCGCCGGCGAGGCGCTCGCACGCGCGCGAGGCCTGTCGTCTTGGTTTGGACTGGCGGGAGCAGGGGCGATTTTGCTGCTCCCGCTGCTGGCGTGGGTCGTCGGCCTGCCGTCTTTGCCTTGGTCGGTTCTGGCAGGCATCGCGCTGTTCGCCGCCGCCATGTCGTTCGCGCGAAGGTTCGACGCACCGATCGTGGCTCCTGCGATCGCGACGGTCTTCGGTTTGGCACACGGCGCGGGCTTTGCGGGCCCGCTGCTTGAACTGAATATCCCTGGCGCCGATCTCGTGCCGACATTGCTTGCCTTCAACATCGGCGTCGAGGTTGGGCAGTTGACGGCGCTCGCCTTGTTCGGCGGCATCGTTTGGACGTTGCGAACGAGCTTGAAGACGATCCCTAATCTCGCGTTCGACGCGATGGCCGCCGCGCTGTTCGCGCTTGGCACATTCTGGTTCGTCTCCCGCGCGCTGACCTAGCGCGGCAACCCCGGCGTGCCGGTCTCGCCCGGATTTTGCCGCAGGAACTCGGCCTTGATCTGGTGAGAGTTGAGGCGGCTGTTGTCGTGGCACCAGCCGGGCGGGGCAAACACATAACGCAAGCGATCGAAAATTCCCGCGTGCGGCTGAAAAGCATCGCGCGCGATCGCGAAATATTCGCCAAGGGCCACCGTGATCGGATTGAACGTGTCGAGGTTTTTCACCAACCCGTATTGCGGCGCCTCGCGTTCGAGTTCCGGAACGAACGTCCCGAACAACCGGTCCCAGACGATCAATGTGCCGGCGTAGTTCGCATCGAGATAACGCGCATTGCGTGCGTGATGAACGCGATGATGCGACGGCGTGTTGAACACGGCCTCGAACCATGAGGGCAACTTGCCGACCGTCTCGGTATGCAGAAAGAACTGATAGACCAGATTGAGCGACGCGCAGAACCCGATCAAGGCCGGGTGAAAGCCGAGAAACGCGAGCGGCACCGCAAGCAGCACCAGCCCGGTGATCTGCGCCGTCCACGGCTGGCGCAGCGCGGTGGAGAAATTGTAGTGCTGGCTCGAATGGTGCACGACATGCGCCGCCCAAAACCATCGCGACCGGTGCGAGATGCGATGGCTCCAATAGAACCTGAGATCGTCGAGCACGAAGCAGAGTACGAATGCCCACCATTCGAACCCGATCGTCGCGATCCGGCTCTCGTAAGCCGACACCACCAACGTCACGCCAAGTCCGCCGACGACAAGCGCCGAAACGACACTACCGATGCCCATGATCAGGCTGGTGTGCGTGTCGGGCCGTTCGAACCGTCCTTTGGCGCCGGCGCGCGCAACCAACAAGTACTCAAGCGCCAGGAACGCCAGATAAACCGGCGCGGCCAATTCGTGAACGCGGGGCAGGGTGAGAATCTCCGGCAATGCCATGCCGGCCCGCATACCACGGCGCGCGGCGGGGCCGAAACGCCGGCCCCGCGCGGGTTATGGACGTCTTTCAGGCGGTGGCCCGGTTCCGCGCCCCGACGCGAACTTCGCGCACGACCAAATAAAGCAACGGTCCGAACGAGCCGCCGACAAGCGTGAGTATGAAAAACGGCCATGCGTTGATGCCGCTGGTCCGCGCGTCGGCAAACATCCACATGACGGCGAGCACCGCCAGAATCACCAGGTCGGGAAACACCTGCCCGCCGCCCCAGCTTTGAAAATGCGGCTCGATGATGCCGACATAGCCGACATCCATCAGTGCAAGCGCCGTGAGAACGGAAAACAGCACGATAACGCCAAGCAACAAGAGCAAACGGCCGGACATGGAAACCTCCTTCATCATCCGCCGTTAGACAATATGACCGCCCGCATCGCCGCAATTACCTCGCAGGTCATTGAATGGCGTCACGCTCTGCGCGAAGATGACAAGGGTAAAGGAGGGTACGAGCGGTGTCTTTTTCGACTGTCGAACGGCGTGCTGCTGGCGAGAGCGGCTTTTCCCAACTACTGAAAACTTGGCGCCAAAAGCGGCGCTTGTCGCAGCTTGAGCTGGCACTGTCTTCCGGCGTCTCTCAGCGTCACGTCAGCTTCCTGGAATCAGGTCGTGCCAATCCCAGCCGCAGCATGATCTTGCAGTTGAGCGAGACGTTGGAGGTGCCATTGCGCGAGCGCAACGATTGGCTGACCGCGGCGGGTTTCGCGCCCGTCTTTCGCACGCGCCCGCTCGACGATCCGCAAATGACGCAGGTGATGAACGCCGTCCGCCTGATGCTGGCCAATCACGAGCCGTTCCCCGCCATCGCCATCGACCGCGCCTGGAACATCCGCCTGTCGAACCGATCGTTCGATATGCTGGGTGCCATGATCGGCGGAGACGTCTGGACCAGGGTCGGTGGGCCCAACCGCAATCTCATGCGTCTGTTCTTTCACCCGAACGGCATCAAACCCTTTATCACGAATTGGAAAGCGATTGCGCCGTTGCTCTGGCACCGCGCCCGTCGCGAGGCGGAAGCGTTGGCGGGCGAGGAAATGAAACTCGTGCTCTCCGATCTCAGTCAATACCAAGATGCTGATACGCTTTGGGCCGCCGAGGACGCCGCATTGGTACCGGTCTTGCCGCTTGAGTTGGAGAAAGACGGCGTGCGCATTTCGCTCTTCACCGTCATTGCGACCTTCGGAACAGCACAAGACGTCACTGCCGACGAACTGCGCATCGAGAGCCTGTTCCCCGCCGACGAAGCGACGGACCGGTTGTTCCGTGCCGCGGCGCCGCAGACTTAAGCGATCAGGCGCTGTTCCGTCTCGACCGGTGCTGCAACCAGCCTGCTCGCGGGAAGAGTGACTGCGACGGTCGTTCCCAACCCGACCTCGCTGTCGATCTGAACCGTGCCGCCGTGCATTTCGACCAAACGCTTGACCAACGGCAAACCAAGCCCTGCGCCGTGGCGGCCATGCGTCGTATCGTTGGCGGCCGTGAACGGCGTCAAGGCAATCGGCGTCAGATTTGTCGGCATGCCGATGCCGTTATCTTCAACGATCAGGGTCGGCTGGCCGTCTGCATTGACGCGCAGACGCACATGAACCCTGCCTTGTTCCGGCGTAAACTTGATCGCATTGGACAGCAGGTTAAATAGAATCTGCTTTAGCTTGTGAACGTCGACGCGGGCGATGAACGGCGCATCGCAGTTTTCGCAACTCAAAGCGATTTCTGCCCGCTCGGCGGCTTGGCTCATCATGCCGACGCCGCCGCGCACGATTTCGGCCAAATCGGCGTCGCTGTCTTCAAGCCGCGAATGGCCGGCCTCGGCTTCCGACAGGTCGAACAGATCGTTGATCACGGCCAGAAGCTGCACGCCGCTGCGCGCGATGTCCTTGGCGTAGCCCGCATATTCCAGCCGGCTGGCGGCCCGCAGCACTTCGGTATTGATCAGTTCCGACAGGCCGATGATCGTATTCAATTGCGTTCTGAGCTCGCGGCTGAGGCTCGCGAGATGTTCGGCCTTCGCAAGGGCGGCTGCTTCTGCGTCTTTCGCCGATCGGTGAAGCTCTTGCTCGCGCAAGGCCAGCCGGTCGCGCACGATCCGCGTGCGTCGGAACACCTCGATCGAGCGCGCCATCTGCGACAGTGGATGATGCGCCGGAAGCGTGGGCCCGCCCGCAGTGGTATCGCCGCGTGCAATCCGGTCCATGGCGCTCGCCATGACGGCAAGCGGCGCCGACAATTGCCAAGCGACCCCCAGGACGACAAACGCCGCGATCACCGCCGCGAGTGTGACATACATCGTTGCATTTTCGGCTGCTGCTATCACTGTTTGGCCGGGTTCGATCGCGTGCACCGCAATGCCCGGATCTTGAACCTGACCTAGCCCTGCCGTCACCGACGAAGCAACGAAATGGGGAGCGCCTTTCCAGTCGATCTCGTCGAAGCCGGACCGCTTGCCGCCAAGTGCGCGAACGGCTTGAAAGAGGGCTGCGTCGATCTTCGACGTGAAGGTGATTTTTCCGTCGCTACGACGTACCACCACAAAAACACTCCGGTCGGACTTTGCCGCAAGAAGCGCCAGAGTGGATCGCGCGACAGCTCTAACGTCGGTCGCGCCGGTCACGGTACCGATCACGGTTTGTCCGTCATAGCTCGCCAGAATCGGAACACTGAACCAAATTGAATCGGGTTCGTCCGTGCGGCGATGACCAAAGTTGCTCTGGAAGACGCGGCCGGATGCGGCGGTACGAAATCCCTCGTCGTTGGCGAAATCGGCGCCGCGTTCTGCATCCGAGGTCGAAGCAATCACCTTGCCGCGGGAATCGGTTGCGGTCAGCGATGTGAAGTCGTTGGTGTTCGCCCTGATGCTCTGAAGCGCGCGCGCAATCTCGCCGCCGCTATCGGCAACCAGAACATTCTGCATGACGGGCAGCGAACTCCAAACCTTCAGATGCGACAGGTGCTGCGCCAATCGCTCGTCGATCGCCTTGGCGACGGACGCCGAGGACGCTTCGAGATGCAACGTGGTCGATTGCGCGAACATGTCGCGGGCCGTCAACGACATGACGCCGTACCCGGCCAACATCGGCAGTGCCATGCAAGCGGCCGCAGCCGCAACGATGCCGAGCCTCAGCCACATAGCCGTGCTCCATCCGCCGGGCAACGGCGCGGAAGCGATGCCGCTTCCACCGCGACGATCGTCCACCGACCTACCGATCGATAGGCGACATTGAAACGCTTGTTGGCGCGCGCGACTTCGCCATTGCCTTCATCGGCCGTGCCTTTGACAGCGTTGCGAATGGCATCGAAGGAAAGCCCCGCGACACTCAATTTGGCCGTCGCGCGCTGCGCGCCCGGATTCGTACCCGTATCCGAAAGAATTGAACGCGTTTCGTCGATCAGCGCCACGTAGCGCCCGGCGCCAACGCCCGAACTCAACACCGCCTTATAGGCGCCCAGATCCTGCTCGCCGCGCACCACCAACTCTTTGTTGCCGCGCCAGACGACGGGCGCGACGTGCAAGATCGCATATCCGGCTCTGTCGCCGTTCGCGATCACAAGCGTCGATACCTTCATGGCGTCGAGTGCGAGCCCGGCCATGAGCACGGCGTCTTTGACGAGTTTGAACTCGCCGCTGACCGCCGAGGCACTTCCTGCCACGTGCGCCACGACAGCGCCATCGCGGGCGATCAGCGAAACCTCGCTGAGTCCAAAACGACTGTTGATGGTTTCAAATGCGGTCTCGATGCGTCGCTTCAGCCGGACGCCTTCGCCTTGCGTCGTTGCGTTCAGGTAAGCCCCAAACAGCCGGTCTTGCGCCAACATGCCGATTTGGTTCGCAGCCTTCTCGCGCATGATCGAGACCGCGGCGGCTTTCTCGCGAGCCAGCGCGCGCATGTCCGTGGCGCGCGCCGGAGGGCACACGCAACCAAGCGCCAAGATCAGCGCCAAGAATGTCCGAACCCCACCCATTCGTGCCGTCGATTGTAAATCGTTAGTACAGGTGAACGGCCGTTAAGGCTCGTTCTTCACCCGTCGTTTTCAACCGTGGAGACTACGTAACGCACTCTAAGAAACCCTGAAGGGTCCGGTGCTGGGTGCAAAGAAAGTAGGCGCTGTGACGTTTGTTCAGCGCCAGCCCTTGGAGATCATCGCGTCGTTGGGCGGCGGAGGCAGGGTGGTTACGTCCAGTCTGACGTGCCTTGCCGTACATCCATCGGGTCCGTCGACCATCTCGAACGTCACGGACTGTCCGCTGTCGAGCTTCGCCCTGTCGGCGGGCGCCACGTCTTCAATGCGAAAGATCGCGGCATTGTCTCGGGCTGCCGGTTCGACCAACCCGTAAATCCGGGAGGGCGAATAGGCTTTGACAATCCCGACCCGCCTGGTGACGCGGGCTTTCGGCGAGGGAATGACCGCGGGCATATAGATACCGCCGTCGAGTCTCGGTTCGAATTCGGGCGCGACGTCCCAGTTAATCGCGCTATGGGTCATGTCGTTCCTCTTAGGTTAGGCGTGACCCCCGTCTAATACGCACGTGGCCGATTTTGCACGACATCGATTCGGTTACCGTCCGGATCATAGAACGAAAACCACTTGACCCCACCGGAGTCTTTCAGCGGTGTGACCGACACGCCCAGCCCTTCGAGTTTAACGTGGACGCCGTCCACATCGCCCGAGCGGAAATTTGGAAAAGCCGCCGCAACGCCGGAGCCGGGCAGGGACTCGTCTTGCCCGATCTGCCAAAGGCAAAGGTTGGGGCCGCGCCCCAAGTCGAGAACGACGGTTTGGCCGGAAGAATTGTCTTCCGACACCCGCAGCTCGAGCACCCGCTCATACCAGGCGCGAGCCGAGGCAAGCTCCCGCACGCGGACAACAACCATATTCAAGGCATCGAAGATGCCGGCATGCGGTCGGGGTCCCGCGCCTGGCCCGCCAGGGCCGCGGCCTTCACGGCCGCCGAAACCTCCTCTGCCTCCACCGTCGCGTCCGCCGCCGTCACGACCACCACCGTCGCGCGCGCCATGCTGGCCGCGCGGTTTGAAACCGCCGCCGCCGTCAAATCCGCCGCCGCCCCCCCGCGGTTGAGGTGCGGGCGCCGGCCCGTCGAGCTGAAGCTCGGCCGCCATCGTCTTCCCGCGATCTTGCGCCAAATCGAACGCGACGCGCTGTCCTTCGCCGAGGGTCTGGACCCCCGCCTTCATCAGCGCCGAGACATGGACAAAGACATCGGCTCCGCCGCCATCCGGCAAAATGAACCCAAATCCCTTTGCTTGGTTAAACCACTTAACAGTTCCAGTTTTCCGCATAGTCAGCCGCTAGTCCTTGCATCTGGTCTCAGTGATCGCGACGCCGCCGCATTTGAGTCGCGTCGCTGAACTTGCCAAAGATGTCAACCAATAGCGCGTGACGCGCCCGAGGGAAAGCCGCGACCGGCGAATTTGATCGGCGGCGCACAAAATAACGCCCCGCCCTGCGTGCCTTATTTCCGCCATATCCGGTAAGCGCAACGCCGGGCCCCAGCCAAGACGTGGTCGGTGCGCACGATTGCAACCTCGCGCCCGAGCGCGGCCTGAAATACCTGAAGTTCCTGTCGGCACAACCCGGTGCAGGCGGCGGCTGCGCGGCAAATCGGACAGTGATTCTCGACGAGCAAGAATCCGTCGCCGTCGACGGACATCTCGGCCATATAGCCAGCCTCGCTGCGCAACCGCACTAAACGTTTCACTTTGTCTTTCAACGAGCTAGCGGTGGCCAGCGCGGCGCGATAGGCCGCGATCTGATGTTCGGTCCGCTTCTCGATCAGCTTATCAAGCCCCCGTTCGCCGAACACGGACTTGATATTGCCGATCAACTCGACCGACAACTCTGCATGCGCGTCCGGAAATGCGCCGTCCGCCGCCCGTTCGATCTGCCACAATTTCGAGGGGCGCCCTCTGCCGCCAAGCGCCGGCGCCGCCTTGAACGCCACCAACCCGTCGGCCTCAAGCGCGTAGAGGTGCTGGCGCACCGCCATCGCCGTGATGCCCAGGTTTTGCGCGAGACTGCTCGCGTCGCTCGGCCCTTGCCGCTTGAGCAGGTCGAGGATGGCGCGCTTGGAGCTTCCTTGATCGATAAGTGCGTCGGTCATAACGGTTTTCTAAAGTTTTTGCTTGCGAAAAGCAAGGGCGGACACTAGTAATTATAACAGTAATCACTTTCGAAATTGTGAGACCACCATGACGCACTGGATCGATGCAGGCCCGCTCGAAACCCTGAAAGACCGCGGACGGCGCGTCGTCAAGGCGGGACGAAAGCAAATCCTCCTCATCGCGGCGGGCGGACGCATCTATGCCTGCAACAACCGCTGCCCGCATGAAGGCTACCCCTTAAGCGAAGGTTCGCTCGGCGCGCCGTGCACGCTCACCTGCAATTGGCACAATTGGAAATTCGATCTGGCCAGTGGCGAAACGCTGGTCGGCGGCGACAAGCTGCGCCTGTACCCGGCCGAAGAACGCGACGGCCGCATCTGGGTCGACGTCGCGGACCTAGCCGCCGGTCAACGCCAGGCCAGAGCGCTCGCCAGTCTGGAAGAGGCCTGCATCGACAATGATTACGAACGCATGGCACGCGAGGTTGCGCGTTACATCCGCGCCGGCGGCGATCGGCTGGCCCCTCTGCGCCACATCGTGACGCTCAGCGCGGCGCGTTTCGAATACGGCATGACGCATGCTTACGCCGCCGCCGCGGATTGGTTGGCGCTGCGATCGATCGCGACCACGCAAGAGGAAGAGTTGATCGCGCTCGTCGAACCGATCGCGCACATCGCATGGGATACGCTAAGAGAGCCCGAGCACCCCTACACCCGAGCGATCGCACCGTGGGCCGCCGAGGCCTTCACCGCCGCAATCGAAGCCGAAGATGAGGCCGGCGCCATCGCCCGATTGAATGGCGCCTTGACGGAAAATACCGCGCTGGGTGAAATAAAGCAGGCGTGTGCCAAGGCTGCGCTCGCGCACTATCAAGACTTCGGCCACTCGGCGATCTACGTGCGCAAATCGTTCGAACTGATCGACGCCCTTGGCCGGCCGGCAGCCGGTCCCGTCCTCAAAGCGCTAACTCGTTCGCTCGTCTATGCGACGCGCGAAGATCGCATTCCCGAATTTCGCGGCTACGCCAGGGCCCTTGCATCTTGGCCGCAATCGGGCGGCACCAAAAGCGGCCCGCAAGATCTCGTCGGCCTCTCGGTCAACGCAGCGCTCGATCGCGTATCGAAGATGCCCGGCGGCAACGAGGAAAAATACCGTACGCTGCTGGAGGCAAGCGCAATCGCCATGCTTCGTTTTGACCTGTCCGTCGACACCCAAACCGACAAGCCCGTGTCGCACAACGTGCGCTGGCTCGACTTCACTCACGCCCTGACGTTTGCCAATGCCGTGCGCCAACACTGCGCCGATCAGCCGGAACTCTGGCCCGCGGCCTTGCTGCAGATGGCATGCTTCCTCGGCCGCAACACGCCATATCTCCTGCCGCGAGCCGACAATGCCTGGTTCGTCGGCGACGCCGCATCGTTTTTGGCTCGGGAACAACGGCGCATCTTCGACCACGGCATTCGCGAACCGATCGTCGCGTGTCATAGGCTCAAAGTTCTGACGGCGGTGAGTGAAGAAGCGGCATGGGCGGGCGATGGCTCGTTGTCGCGCCATGTGATCGCGGCAACGAACCGCTACCTCAACACACCGATCAAATCGCACCACGCCCTTCGCAGCGCCCGTCAAGCCCTGAGTTTCGTCGAAGCCGAGGGTTGAACGCTTTCCAAATCGCGCGACTTTAGTAGACTGCCCCGCAAAGGAGCAGTGCGTATGAGCAAAAGTGCAAAACCAGTCGCCCTCGTCGTTGGCGCGGGTGATTCCACCGGCGGCGCCATCGCTCGTCGCTTCGCACGCGAAGGCTATGCCGTCTGCGCGACGCGGCGCGAGAAGGATAAACTCAACGACCTCATGGCCGCCATCGAAGCAGCCGGTGGCACCGCTCACGCCTTCGGTTCCGATGCGCGCAAGGAAGACGAAACGATTGCGCTGTTCGATCAAATCGAAAGCAGCATCGGCGAAATCGACGTCGCCGTCTTCAACATCGGCGCCAACGTCCGCTTCGAAATCGCCGAGACGACGGCGCGCGTCTACACCAAGGTTTGGGAAATGGGCGCACTTGCCGGTTTCCTCATGGGACGCGAGGCGGCAAGACGAATGAAACCGCGGGGCAAGGGGACGATCCTCTTCACGGGTGCCACGGCCAGCGTGCGCGGCTCGACCGGGTTCTCGGCCTTTGCCGGCGCCAAGCACGCCCTGCGCGCGCTCGCCCAAAGCATGGCGCGCGAACTCGGGCCGCAAGGCATCCACGTTGCCCATATCCTGATCGACGGCGCGATCGACACCGCATTCATCCGCGACACGTTCCCGGAAGCCTACGCGAAAAAGGACCAAGGCGGAATTTTGGACCCCGACCATATCGCGGACATGTATTGGATGCTCCACCGCCAGCCACGCGATGCCTGGACGCACGAACTTGACCTGCGCCCGTGGATGGAGAAGTGGTAGACAAATGCGACAGGGACCAAACTCGAAATGACAAAATCAGTCGAATTCCTCTTCGACTTCGGAAGCCCGACCACCTATCTGGCCTACAAACAACTGCCCAAGATCGCGGCCCGCCACGGCGCACGCATCGTCTGGACGCCGATGCTGCTCGGCGCCGTCTTCAAGGCGACGGGCAATTCCTCGCCTGCGATGGTCCCGGCCAAAGCGCGGTATATGAACCAAGATCTCACGCGCTTCGCCAAACGCTACGGTGTCGTCTTGAATTTCAACACGCATTTCCCGGTCAACACTCTGCCGCTCATGCGCGGCGCCGTCGCTTACCAGTCGACCAATCAGTTCGACATCTACGTCAACGCCATGTTCGACGCGATGTGGGCCCACCCGCGTAATCTGAACGACCCGAACGAAATTGCTCACGTCCTAAAAGACATCGCCATCGACCCGGGCGATTTCATGGCCCGTATCGAACGTGCCGAGGTAAAGGAAAAACTCAAAGCCAACACCGAAGGTGCGGCCGCGCGAGGAGTCTTCGGCGCCCCGACGTTCTTCGTGAACGGCGAAATGTTTTTCGGTCAAGATCGATTGGATTTCGTGGAGGAGACGTTGCTGCCTTAGTTGGTCTGCCGGCTCTTCGACGCATACATTTCCGCTACGCGCGACGCCTCGCGCGCTAGAGAGCTGCGCAAGGCCGCAGGCTCCACCACTTCGATATCCGCCCCTAAGCGCAGCAATTGGCGCGTCGCGTGCTCGACATTCTCGATCGGAATCTCAGCTCTCACCCAACCCGCGGGCTGGCATCGGCGATGCGCCTTATCGACCGCTTCCGCCGCCACCGGACTTACCTCGCGCAGAAACTTGCGGCCCGTGGGTGACAGCTTCACGACCGCGCGCTCGCGCAGCAGAGCAGCCTCGAAGGTTTTCGCCGCCGCCATCCAAAAGCGCCCGAGGTCGAAGCGCGGCGGCCTTTGAAACGACTGATCCAACACGTCAAGATGCAGAATGTTCGACACACGGTACGTGCGCGGTTGCCCTTTCACGGCGGCAACAAGATACCAAGTGCCGCCTTTTAAAACTAAGCCGAGCGGATCGAGCTCGCGCACCACGACGCCTTTCCAGCTGTCGTAGCGAACGCGGATGCGCATTTCGCGCCACACCGAAGAAGCGAGCGCGGGCAAGAACGCGACGTTATCGCCCCGACTGTACCAATTCACCGGATCGAGATGGAACCGGGTCGCAACACGTTGCGCGCTCGCGGCGGAATCCGGCGGCAGGCTGGCCAACAACTTCAACTGCGCCGCCGCCAGTTCTGAGGCGATACCGAGATCGGCGGCGGCACCGCCGACACCGGTCAGCAACAACGCATCGGCTTCGGCCGACGTGAAGCCGGTCAGCTTCGTGCGATAACCGTCGGCCAAGGCAAACCCGCCCGTCCGCCCGCGCTCCGCATAGATCGGCACGCCGCAGGCGCTGAGTTGGTCGACATCGCGATAGATGGTGCGGACCGAAACCTCGAACTCCTTTGCCAGAGCCTCCGCACTGAGCCGCCCCCGCATTTGCAGGTTCATCAGAATGGACAGAAGCCGGCTAGCGCGCATTTTTTCGTGATCTCGGAAATACCTGACGCTCGATGTCAGGTTTATCGGATTATGCACAGGGCTCGCCCGGCTTGCTACAGAAAGGACACGAAGATGGACCTGCAAAGACGCTTAATCCTAAACGCCGGCGCTGCCGCCGCCGCCGCCGCGCTTACCGGAACGTCGGCCCACGCCGCAGGTTCCCTCGCAACAACAACACCCGCCGCAACGGGCAAGTCGGGCGACTTCAATTTCCTCGCCGGCTCCTGGAAAATCAGTCACCGACGGCTAAAACAGCGCGGGGTCCCAACAAAGGATTGGGACACGTTCGAGGGTGAGGCAACATGTTGGACCATGCTCGCTGGCGCGGCGAGCATCGAAGAACTCCGCGTTCCGGCTCGCGGCTTCAGTGGCCTTGGTATTCGCCTACTAGACGTCAACAAGCACCTCTGGGCCGACTATTGGGTTTCGAGCCGCGACGGTGTCCTAACTCCGCCCCCGATGTGGGGCCACTTCGACAACGGCGTCGGCACCTTTGTCGCTGATGACGTCGACGACGGCCACCCGATCAAAGCGCGCGGCATTTGGGATCGCATCACGACGAGGTCCTGCCGTTGGTACCAGACCGCCTCGCGCGACGGCGGCAAAACTTGGGAGGAAAATTGGTTCATGGATTGGGTTCGCGAATAATCGCCGCGCCGTAAGACGCATTGGGCAATGGCGGCACGGACTAAGTGCGCGACGGTGAACGCTTCCGCGCCTTCGCGGTCACCGCTTGGACGGCTAAACCCATCGCACCCTGTTTGTTCACTGTGTGCGGCCGTCCTCAAAGACCGAAAACCGCCCGCTGCCGCACCAGATTATCCGGAATCATGGCAAACGCGGCCCGCCGCACCATTGCCCTTTTCGGCAATTATTGACTGAATAAGGCCAGCGACTGCCTGGTGGGGATCGGGCGGGCGTATGCGGTCGTGCGTTGCCTGCGCCAAGGGGCGCGCGTCACGCGAATGGGGGGAATGTAATGACGTCCGAGGTCATGCTTATGAACGTGCAAGGCGCCGCCTTGGCCGCCGACAGCGCGTTGACGGCCATCGAGTATCACAAGGACGGCACGGCCTCGGTCCGCTACCAGACGGGCATCGAAAAGATTTATGTGATTGACGCCAAGCTCCCCGTCGCGTCGATGATTTTCGATGTCGCGGAGTTCTACCGCTATCCCTGGGCGACGATCTTCGAAGCGTTCAAGACCCACACCCCGTCGCCCGGAACCACCGTCTCGAAAGTCGCGCAGTCCCTAGTTCAGTTCTTGGGTCGCTGGACATCGGGTGTGGACGCAAAAGCACAAACCCTGTTGCCGCTCGAAGAGGGCCAAGAGCGTTTGAGTTTCGCGATCTACATCGCAGCCATAGTCCAGCGCTTCTACCAATGCGCGGAGTTGTCGGGCGGACAAGGCACGCCGAAAGCGCAGGTGCAGAGCCGTGCCCTCGACATGTTGCGATTCGAATCGATGTACGCAGGCGAGTACTTCCAAAATTTATTCCTGCCGCATGGCGAGACGCCGTCCCGCCGTCCGCTCGTCGGCGAGAGTTCGCCGCGCCTGGTGGCATTGCTCGATCAATTTCTCGATCGACTTTTGACCGGCATGTTGAACGCCATGTTCGGCGAAGGCGCGATCTCCGTCGAGACCAAAGCGGCTTTGGCCGAAATAACCGTCGCCTCCTGCGTCACCGATTGGATCCCGCCCGGCGTGCCGAAAACCGGTATCGTTTTTGCCGGCTACAGCGCCGCCGACGTGCGCCCGATGTACATTGAAATCTTGATCGGCAGCGCTTTCGGCGGCATCGTCAAGCATCAACTCGTCGCCAGTGGCGCACCCAACCAACGCGAGCCGGTGATCATCCGTTCCTTCGCGCAAGCCGATCTGATCGACGCCTTGTTGCGCGGCGCCCAACCCGGTTACAAATACGTGCTCTTCCAACTCATGCGCCAGGGCATTGGCGCATTGTTGAACGCGGTCGGCGGCGAGATCGCCAAAAAAGACACCGGCCTGGCGAAGTCGATTCTGCAAACTTTCGATCAAGCCCCGCTCGCGGTCGCGCGTGCCATCATCATGGCCGGCGACGACATCGCCCGTCACGCGATGGAAATGCGGGTGGCCGAAGTGGTTAGTTCCGCGGCCCCCGAACTGCTCGCCGATTACGCAAGCAAGCTCGTGCGCCTCTCGGTCATCGAGCACGAATTGACCGGCAGCCAAACCGTGGCCGAACCGATCTTGGCGCTCTATATGAAAAAGGGCGAGCTGCAAATGATCAAACCCCGTATCAGCTGAAGGACCATCGAGGTCGAGATGAAAAAACCCGGCAAACATGCAGACACCCGCAAACCCGTGACCCAAGTGGTGCACTCGATCATGGAACACGCGCGCGCCTCGCGCGCCGACGGTCCGTCGTCGGGCCTCTTCGGCCGCGATGCGCAACTGTCCGGCGCCATGACGCGAGCCGGCGTGTTTCTGGCCAAACTCGATAAGGCGTCGCCGCCCAAACGCTCCGGGGCTCTGCGCAACGTGATCGGATCGCTGACCACCACGCCGCCGCCGCGCCGCCGTTCGTGGTTCTTTGGCGGCGCGCCGGCGTCCGCCATGCCGAATGCCAAACGCATCGAACAGGTCCTGCAAGCGGCAAGCAAAGACGGCCGCCGCCTTGTGCTGGACTTGGACCTGAGCAGCGCTAAATCACCGGCCAACGAAGAAATCGATTGCCGGCTACCTGCCGGTGCCGTCGACCCCGTGTGCGAGCCGCGCTAAGGCGGCCTAGATCGATCGCTGTCGCTTTGTCGCTTGTTTGGCGTGGACCCTGAGCCCGCCCTCGACGAGGCTTTGCCAGATTTGTTCGGCGTTATCGGCGAAACTGAATAGCTTCAAGTCCTTCTTGTCGATCATGTCATGATCGAGCAACGCGTCGAAGTTGATCACGCGTGTCCAATAGCTCCGGTCGACCAGAACCACCGGCATGCCATTGACCTTTCCGGTTTGGCGTAAAGTTAGAATCTCGAACAACTCGTCGAGCGTGCCGAAGCCGCCCGGAAACACGACAAGCCCGTTCGCGCGCATTGCCAGATGCATCTTGCGCATGGCGAAATAGTGAAACTGAAACGTCAATGCCGGAGTCGAATACGGGTTGGGTTTTTGTTCCTTCGGAAGCTTGATGTTGAACCCGATCGAAAGCGCCCCGGCCTCCGACGCACCGCGATTGGCCGCTTCCATCGCACCCGGCCCGCCGCCCGTCGCGATGACGTTGTCGTGGCCGTCCCGGCCCCCGTCGAGCGCCCCGCCGCGCAGCGAGGCCATACGTCCGAACGCCCGCGCTTCGGCATACCAACGGTGCTTTTCGCTGATTCGCGCCGAGCCGAACACGACGATGGTCGAGCGGATGCGTGCCGTGCGGAGCGCCTCCTCCGCCTTGGCGTATTCCAGAAGGAATCGCACCCCCCGCATCGTGTCGCCGAGTAAAAACGCCGAGTCGAGCGCCGGCAGCCGGTAGCTGGGCGAGCCGGTTTGCTTTGCACTGGCGCGCGCCGGTGGAGTGTTACGTTTTCGCATTGTCGGCCGCTGTCGGTATCAAACGGAATTTCAGTATCGCTAGGTCGGATTGTTCATTGCAATTGATGGCAACGCAGGCGCGCATCGTCACCCCACAACACCATACAGTAAGACGAGAGCCAGGGTCTGCCGCCGATGAAACATCCTTAATCACGCGGCGGATGATCCTGGCGTTCTGCGCAGTCGTGCCTATACTCCCCGGCGATGGAGATGGCGGCACTAATAATCACGGCGGTAGCCGGCGGCGTTGCGGCGGGGCTTGGATATCTCGCGACCCTCGCGGCGCGCCGCTTCGCGCGATTTAGCTTACCTGCGTTCGCATTGCCCGCGTTGTTCGCCGCATTTGGTTTGGTCGGCGGTTGGGCCGCCCTGAACGGGTGGTTGCCGTCGTTCACGCTATCGCAGGAACAAGTCGCCGTCGCCGGCATCGCGCCCTACATGCAGGAGATCAAGAAAAACGAGCCGGCGCTTTATGAGCGCATCGAAACCTCTGTCATCAGGGATCAGTTGGACGGCATCCCTGCCGACCGCGTGCGCGCCAACGCCAAAGTGCTCGTCCTGTCCTACGTTGCCGACAAGACGGTGTTTTTGCCCGATCAATTGACCTACGAACTCTACGTCACCGTACGCGACGAACTCACCTTTCTAGGCGAACGCGGCGAACATCAGGCCTGCGCGGACCTAGCGTTGGGTCGCATCGACGGAGGTCTCGACGCAAAACTCAACCCCGAAATGGTCGAGCGATCCAACACCAATATCGCGCGCGTTATCGTAACGAAGTCCGACCTCCAGGCCCCCAAAATGCCCGCCGAGGAGTTCAGTCAACTCGCATCCCGTTCGTTTGCCGAGGCCTCCCAATCGACGGGAATCCTGCCCGACGAGGTCGAGACCATTCTGGCCGGCACCGGCGACCCCGCCAAAACCTGCAAGCTGATGAAAGCCTTCTTCGACGCCATCCTGGCCCAACCGGTCGCCGTGGCCGCCGCAGCCCTAAGAACTCTCGCCTCAGGCGAAAGGTCGCCGAACCGTTGACGCTCTATGACATCGTAACGGAATCGGGGGGCCAACCTAATTTCGCCCAAGAGGCGAAATTCGCACCACGATTTTGCGGAACCTGGCGTTGGTGTCCGACGAATTCGTAGCGAGTCAGCGGCCGCAGCAGTATATTTGAGAACTCAACTGAGCCAGAGCTCGAAAAGGGCCGGACTGGACGTGACTGGCATGGGCTATCTACCGTTTCCAATCGTCGAGGCATTCAGCGAGACGTGCCTGGATGCGAGAACTCCAGAAGAGATTTCCAGCGCTCTTACTGAGGTGCTTTGCCAACGAGGGATATCTTCTTGGTTCGTCGGTTCGTTGCCCTTTGTCAGGACGAAAGGCGCGACAGGGTTCGGCCTTCACTCGATGCCAGAGAGATGGCTGCACCACTACTTGGACGTTCGGCACTTCGATCACGACCCAGTGTTTCAGCACCCGGTAAAAAGCCGACGGACCGCAACGTGGTCTGCGTGCCGGCATGAGTCGGTTCGATCTGGAGGAATGGAACGATCGATTACCATATTTGACGAAGCCGCGGAATTCGGTCTGACCGAAGGCCTGATACTGCCAATGCGCGGTTTGGGTGACCACCCTGGCGCAGTTACATATGGTGGACATGATTTCGATCTTGGTCCCGAGGCACAAATGTCGCTCTATCTCGTCGGAGCTTACGCTTATGAAGGCCTGAGACGCTTATCGGAGGGTTTCAAACCGATTCCTCCAATCTTGACGGATCAGGAACTGAAAATCCTGCGCTGGACCGCGGAAGGAAAATCGGCGACGGTCATCGGTGCCATCGTCAGTCTTAGCCCGCACACTATTCGCGAGCACCAGCAGAACATCAAAGACAAATATCGCGTTGCCAGCCTTGTTCAGGCAGTGGTCTTTGCAGTGGTGGATGGGAATCTTAGAATGGCCACAAACCGCTGACGACCGGGCGTCAACCCCCAAACCTTGGGGGTATCAAGGAACCAAAACTCGTACCACGCTGCACGACCAAACTTGCCGTGGAGAAATGCAATGGTTCAGCTGATAGTGGGGGCAACAAATCCGACGTGTCGAGTGTTACTCGCCAAGATGTTTCGGCACCGCTACGAAATTTTCGTCAAAGAAAAGGGTTGGGACATCAAGTCCTACAACGGCCTTGAGTTCGACCAATACGACACACCCGAGACGATCTACGTCGTCGACGTGGATGGCGACGGCAACGTGGCGGCATCGACACGAATGGTCTATACGGACCAACCCTTCATGTTGGCGGACATATTCTCGCATATGTTCGAGTGCGAGATTCCTCGAAATCGCGAGTGCTGGGAGTTAACGCGCGGCGCAATGTCAAAACACCTCCGGCGGTCGGGGCACTATGGGCGAATCCAGTGTGCCCTCCTTGAGGCGGCGCTGCTCTTTGGCGTCAACAAAGCGTGTGGGCTATTCTCTGTCGAGCTTCTGATGAGCAAAATTCGATTTGGTCTCGACGCCAAACCTCTCGGTCAACCGCAGATGATCGACGGCGAGCCCCATGTCGCAGCCGGCTTCCCGCTCAATGGTGAAATGCTCGAACGCACGCGCGCGTTGTTCAAATTGAAGGGCCCCGTTATCGAGCACATCCACACGATGCCCGCGCAGCGTAAGGCCGCGGCATGAGGCGGACGCCTCCGCCGTACGACGACAAATGGGCGATCGCCCGCCTCCGCGAAGTGTGGGAGTGGGCGGTCGCCACGAATCGTCATTTCGTCGCTTATCTTTTGGGCATGGCGATCCTGGCATTCGAACTCGACACGGGCGATCGCAAATTCAAGCCGTCGCAACCGCGCGCGACCGATATGGCCGAGCATCTTGCGCAAACGAAGAACAAGTGAACGGGGTCGCTCGAGCGTACAAAAAAAGGCCGCGACGCGCGGCCCTTGAATGATCGCGTGGCGGGTGCCGCCGCTTACCAGTAAAGCTTCATACCCAGGCCGGCTTTATAGCCGCTGACGTCTTTGCCTAGGCTCTCGTGATAACCGCCGTCCAGATACAAGGACAGATTCTCGTCGAGATAGGTTTGCAAACCAGCGTCCAGTGACAACAACTGATTGAGGCTCTGAGACGACACTGTGATCGCGCCCGACGACACGGTGTTGATCCCGTCCGACAATACGTCGGAATACGACACGGCGGCCCACGGCCGCACCGAACCGCCCCACGACACGCCGTCGAAGCGGACAGTGCCCTTGGCTTCAAGTGTGCCGGTGTCTTCCGTCGCGGCGAAACCAAAACATGCGTCGCCGCAATTGGTGTCGTCGTAATTGATGGCGCCGATCAACTTGACCGCAATCATTTCCGCATCAAGCGCGACACCGGCTTGCGCCGACGCGATAAGTCCTGAGGTCGATGCGGTCGCCCCGCTCAGCAGCGCGCCGTCGTAGATCCAGTCCATGTCGTTGTAACCGGCCGACAGGTTGACGAACAACGAGGAACTCGTGAACGAAGCGTAGACTTCGATCACGCGCGCATCGCCGTCGAGCGAGCCGATACCGGCCGGTGCCGCGATGTCGGCCTGTGTGCTGCCGAAGCCGCCCGACACGCCGCCGAACCAGCCGTGGCCCATGCGCCAGTCCATGCCGCCCGACGTACAGCTGAAGTCCTGGTCCATCTCAACGCCGGTGTCGGCGCCGAAGCTCGAATTACCCTGGTGATAGCCGAACCAGGCGCGGCCATAGCTCGCCCCCTTCGGACTGTCGGGAACGCGCTGGTCGTCGCGGAAGCAATTGCGGATCAGGTTCTGCCCCGCCGTCAGCAAGGCGGGATGCGCCACCAATTCGTCGCGTGCCGCCGACTGCAGGAAATATCCGTCG
>JANOFM010000306.1:0-51345 GCA_031413635.1 Alphaproteobacteria bacterium
CGCTCTTGAAGAAAGTGCGGGCAAGTTGCCCGCGCTCCCGGGAGGCGTGCGCATTTCCATCACCAGGACCGTACTGACGTGAGAGAAGGTAGTCTGGATGCACCGACCCGCAGCCCGCTGAACTGGCAGGATCCCGATTTCACCGATCCGGCCAAGCTGGACGCGGAAATACGGCGGGTCTTCGACATTTGTCACGGGTGCCGGCGTTGCTTCAATTTGTGCGACTCGTTTCCGCGCTTGTTCGACCTGGTCGACGCCTCGCCGACCGAGGTCGAGGGCGTGAAGTCGGAGGATTTCGCACCGGTCGTCGAGGCCTGCACGCTGTGCGACATGTGCTTCATGACGAAGTGTCCGTACGTACCGCCGCACCAGTTCAACCTCGATTTTCCGCATATGATGCTGCGCTACCGGGCGGCGGAGGCGAAGGCGGGAAAGAAGCATTTCGTGGCGCGCCAGTTGGCCGAGATGGACCGTAACGGCACGATTGCGACCGTTGTAGCGCCCGTCGCCAATTGGGGATCGGACACCAAGAACAAAGTCACGCGCAAAATCGCCGATGCCGTCGCCGGAATCGATGCGCGCGCGGAATTGCCGAGATTCAATTCGCGCACCTTTGTGATGGCCGATCGTTCCGAGCCCGCGGTCGTCAACCAAAAGGCGCCGGCATTCGGCAGGCGCAAGGCGTTGATTTTTGCCACCTGTTTCGTGAACTACAACCGTCCGCCGACGGGCATGGCCGCACGTAAATTGCTCAATCATCTAGGTGTCGAGACGCTGGTCGGATATCCCGGCTGTTGCGGTATGCCGTTCTTGGAACAAGCCGATCTCGCGCGCGTTGCGGTGCAGGCGGAAAAGGTTTCGAAGGCGCTGCTGTTTTATGTCGAGCAGGGTTACGACATCATCGCGTTGACGGCGAGCTGCGGTTTGATGTTCAAGTTCGAGTGGCCGCTGATCGTGCCGGACAACGAAGCGGTGAAACGCCTGGCGAAGGCCACGTTCGATATCGACGAGTATGTCGTGGACATAGCGAAAAAGGACGGTTTGCCGCCCGGCTTGAAGCCGATCGAAGGTGGGGTCAGCGTGCATCTTGCGTGCCACGCACGCGCACAGAACATGGGGCCGAAAGCGGCCGAGATGCTGAAGCTCGTTCCCGGAACGCAGGTCGACGTGATCGAGCGTTGTTCGGGGCACGGCGGTACGTTCGGCGTGTTGAAGCCGACATACGAGGTTGCGATGAAGGTCGGCAAACCCGCGGCACGGACGGCGAATTCGCAAGGCCGCGCGCATGTCGTTTCGGATTGTCCGCTGGCGGCAAAGCACTTGAAGCAGGGAATGCGCGCCCTCGACGGCGCGGCGCCCGCGCCGTCCGAAGTTGCGCATCCAATCGAATTGATGGCTAAGGCTTATGGCCTTGTGGAGTGAGACAATGCCCGCGGACCAACGAAAAATTACGCGCGCCGACATCATCGAGATGGAGCGCTACGGGCGCGAACGGACCGAGCGGCGCAAGGCCATTATCCCGGTCAAGAAATTGCGCCGGGTCGAGGTGGGTCCGCACGCGACATTCTATTTCGAGTGCTACGACACGATGTGGCGGCAGGTGCACGAGATGCTTTACATCGAGCGCGGCGGGGAAGCGCAGGTCGAGGATGAGTTGCGCGCTTATAATCCATTGATCCCGCAAAAGGGCGAGCTTGTCGCCACGGTGATGTTCGAGATCGAGGACGAAGGCCAACGGGGGCGTATTCTGCGCCAGCTGACCAACATCGAGGAGACGGCCTATCTCGACATCGGCGGCGAAAAGATCAAGGCGAGCTTCGACACCGATATCGATCGCACTGCGGCGGACGGCAAGACGTCGTCGGTGCATTTCTTGCGCTTCCGCCCGAATGCCGCGCAAATTGCGCGCTTTCGTGATCCGGCGGAGCCTGCGATGCTGGGCTTTACGCACACGAATTATGGGCATTTGGCGGTGATCCAGACGGCGACGCGCCAGGAACTGATGAAGGATTTGGGGTAGGTGCGGTGACCTCGCCCTTCGCGTAGAATGGCCGCATGACGCTTTCCGACGAACAGCTCGAGCGCTACGCGCGCCACATCATCTTGCGCGAGGTAGGCGGCGCGGGACAGGCGAGGCTCGCGCGCGCTCGAGTTTTGATCATCGGTGCGGGCGGGCTGGGGTCGCCGGCGCTGCTTTATCTGTCGGCCGCCGGGGTAGGAACGATCGGCGTTGTCGACAACGACGAGGTCTCGCTCTCAAACCTTCAACGGCAGATCGCGCATCGCACGCAGGATATTGGGCGACTCAAGGTCGAGAGCGCGTCGGATTCGGCGCGGGCGATCAATCCGGACACGCACATCAATCGCCATGCGACGCGGATCAATGCGCACAACGCGCTCGACCTGGTCAAGAACTACGACATCGTGCTGGACGGCAGCGATAACTTCGCGACGCGGTTTCTGGTCAACGACGCGTCCTATCTGGCGGGGCGCACGTTGGTGTCCGCGGCAGTCGGACAGTTCGACGGTCAGCTTGCAACGTTCAAAGCGCACAGCCTCGTCGATGGGGTGCGCACTTACCCTTGCTATCGCTGTCTGTTTCCCGAGGCGCCACCTGCCGGTAGCGTGCTCTCGTGCACGGAGGCCGGCATTCTAGGCGCGCTGACGGGGGTGATGGGAACGCTGCAAGCGCTTGAAGCGCTCAAGGAAATTCTTGAAATCGGCGAGACGATGGCGGGACGGTTGACGCTTTACGACGGGCTGGGCGGCACATTCCGCACCGTCCGGGTCAAGCCCGATCCGGCTTGCCCCCTGTGCGGACCTGGGGCAACAATCGGTGACCTATCTCACCATTCGGCCACCGAAGCCTTGTGCGCCCCCTAGCAAGAGGATGTGTTCGGGCGTATTGCTCCCGGCCAAATTTTCCAACTCAGGTTTGGTGTCATGACTGCGCCCATCTTCGCGGGCAGCAAGATGAAGCCTCGTTTCGCGGGTCATTTGCTCACGCAAGAACCCGACGCTGAGGCCTTGCCTGAGGTTAACTCGGGCGTGCGCATTCCGGGCACGCCGTTCGGGTTTCTGGGGTTTCTCGTGGCGCGGCACTATCGCGCGCGACTTTCGGCGTTCGTCATATGCGTCGCGCTTGCGACGGCGATCGAGGCGATGAGCCCGTACGTTCTGGGGCGCATGATCAACGCTCTCACGGCTTCGGTGCAGAGCGGCGCGCAGGATTGGAGCGCGGTCGGCGTGTTCGTCGGGCTGTTCGCGTGCGTTTGGTATTTGCCCGCGGTCATCGTACGTGGGGCGGAAGCGATCGACATCTATATGAGCCCGCGTATGCGCGCGCTCGCGCAGAAATACTTGTTCGCTTACATGATGGGTCACAGTCCGCGCTATTTCCAAGAGAATTTCGCGGGCAAGCTCGGACAAAAAGTGAAGCAGGCGGGGCAGGCAACGGTTTCGCTGCTCAATATTCTCGCCTTCGAATGCGTACGCATCTTGGTGCTGCTTGGGGTCGGCGGCGTCCTTTTGTCGCTGCAGAGCGGGTTCTACGCGGTGGTTCTGTTCGGATGGACGGTAATTTACCTCGTTGTGGTCGCGTGGTTCGCACGGCGCTGCGTCGTGCTGTCGAAGGTGTTCTCCGACGAAGTGTCGACCTCGACGGGACGTCTGATCGATGCGATCGCCAATGCGGATCTGGTGCGAGCCTTCGCACGGGGAGCGTTCGAGCGGCAATTCTTGGCGCGCTTTCTTGCCGACGAGATGAATGCGTCGCAGTCGCTGCGATGGTTTCTGATCGTCATGCGGTTGTTCATGTCGACGGCGATGTTGGTTCTGCTGATGGGCCTCGTCGTGCTTGCCATACGCGACACGCTGTCGGGCGCGATTACCGTCGGCGCGTTCACGATGATCTTTTTTCTGGGCACGATGATCGCGCGCTCGGTGCAGGAATTGTCGTACCGCATGCTCGAATTCTTCGAGCAATTGGGAACGCTCGCTGAAGCGTTGGACCTCGTGACGCAGAGCCATGAGATCGTCGACAAGCCGGGTGCGAAGCCGCTCTGCGTGCGGCAGGGGGAGATCGTGTTCGAGGACATTTTGTTCTCGCATGCGGATGGGCATCCGGTGTTCCAAGGTCTTAATCTGCGCATCAGGGCCGGAGAGAAAGTCGGGCTTGTGGGCAAGTCGGGTGCGGGAAAGTCCACGCTGGTCAAACTGCTGCGCCGACAGTTTGAGCCGCAGGGCGGTCGCATCACGATCGACGGGCAGAACTTCTCCGAGGTGACCTGGGATTCGGTCAACGAGTCGATCGCCGAAGTGCAGCAAATGCCCGGCGTGTTTCATCGTCCGGTGCGCGATAACATACGCTATTCGAAACCCGAGGCGGACGAGACCGTCGTTGTCTCCGCGGCGAAGGACGCGCATGCGCACGACTTCATCTCGGGGCGCGAGGCCGGATACGACATGATCGTGGGAGAGCAGGGCATAAAGCTCTCAGGCGGCGAACGTCAGCGCGTCGCCATTGCGAGGGCTCTGGTGAAGGACGCCAAGATCCTGGTTCTCGACGAGGCGACGTCGTCGCTCGATTCGGAGAGCGAGCATCTGATCCAGGAAGCGTTGTTCGAGCTGATGAGGGGGCGCACGGTGATCGCCATCGCGCACCGCCTATCGACGATCGTCGGCATGGACCGGATCGTCTATCTGGAGAACGGACGCATCGTGGAGCAGGGCAACCACGCCGAGCTGTTGGCGCGCGGTGGGCCTTATGCGCAGTTGTGGAATCGCCAAGTCGGCGGGTTCATCGACGCAGCTTGAGATCGGGTTCGAGCGGTTTGTTCGCTTTCTTCTTTGCTTTGATTTCGGCGATCGCCGATTGCATCGCTTTCAAGCGCTCGGACCCCGATGGGTGCGTCTTGACGACCGATGTGGCGCGCGTGGTTTTGTTCAAACGGCGCCAAAATGCGTCGGCCGCCGTGAAGTCGTAGCCCGCGCGCGCCATGAAATAGAGTCCGGCATAGTCGGCCTCCTTTTCAGCGGCAATGGAGTAGGGGCGGCTCTTGGCGGCCGCAACCGCCGTTCCGATCGTCGCGCGCATGAAGGCATCGAGTATACCGCCGGTGGCGTTGGTCGCCGGCTTCCTCAGGTGGCCCAGTACATTGTGCGCGAGTTCGTGGCCGAGGACGAGAGCGAGTTCGTCGTCCGAGTTCGTCAAATCGAACAGACCCGAAGTGATGGCGAGGACACGGCCATCGGCGGCGGCGTTGGTTTCCGGACTGCGCACCAAGAGCGTGAGGAATTTGCAGACCGTTTCGGGCGCCAAGGTTGCTTCGCTTCCGTCCGCCAGGCGCAGACGCACCGGGCCTTCGCGCGCGGCCGCGCTGGACCGGGTGATGAAACGCTCGGTCGCGCCTTTGCCGTCGTTGACGGTTTTGCCATTGAGGTGGGTGATGACGTTTCCGACCTGCAAGCCAGCGCTTGCCGCGGGGGAGCCGTCAACCGCGAGAGCCACGGTGACGCCGTCGGTCAATGCAAACTTGCTCTTGAGATAGGCTCGATCATGGGCGTTTTCGAAATTGGCGAGCGACCATACGATGAGACCGATTTCCGGTCCGGTCGTGTTTTGCCTTTCGCAGTCGCGCGCGGCGGCCTTTCGCAGCCGGAAACTCACAGCCTCAACACGTTCGCGCTGTATCAGATAGCGGTCGATGCCTTCGGTCACGCTTGCCGGCGGCGGCGGCGGCGGCGGCGTGATGGGCGGCTCTTCTTTCGTGGCGCAGGCGGCGAGAACGAGAACCAATGCAAGTGCGAGATTTTGGTGAAGCGTGCGCATGGAAAACACCGTCAGTCGAGTTGATAGACCAGCGATTTAAGATAGGCCGTTTCCGGCAGCATGGGATGGGCTGGATGGTCGGGGCTCGCACCGGCCGCGCGGATCAGACGCGCAGTGCGGCCGGCGCGGGCGATTCCCATGGCGCATTCCTGTTGGAAGCGTTCGACGTCGATGCCATGGCTGCAGGAGGCGAGACAGAGGAATCCGCCGGGCGCCACAAGGGGAGCTGCGAGTTTTGCCAGTTTTCGATAGCCACGCGCGCCGGACTCCAGGTCCTTTTTCGAACGCACGAAGGGCGGTGGATCGCAGGATACGATGTCGTAGATCTCACCCGCGGGCGTCAGTTCCTCCAACTCGACCAGCACGTCGCAGCGCCGAAATTCGGTGCGTCCGGTTAGGTCGAATTCGCGCGCGGTGGCGGTTGCCGCGTCAAGCGCGCTCTGCGAGGACTCGAGCAAGACCGCCGATTTTGCGCCCGCTTTCAAAGCGCCGAGCGCCAATGCGCCGGTGTAGGAAAACGCGTCGAGGAGCGTTGCGTCTTGCGCGAGGGACATCAGAAAGGCGCGATTGTCGCGTTGATCGTAGAACCAGCCCGTCTTCTGTCCCGTCAACGGATCGATGCGATGGCGGATGCCGGCCTCTTCAACATAGGCAGGGATAGAAAGGTCGCCATGAACGATGCGCACGTCGTCCTTCAAGCCTTCGTGCGCGCGCGAGGGCGAGTTGCTTTTGACGACGATGGCGCGCGGCGAGAACTCGGCGCGCAGGGCGTCGATCCAGAGTGTTGCCAGCCCGTCCATTCCGGCGGTGCCCGATTGGGCGACCAATACATCATCGAAACGATCCACCACGAGGCCGGGGCAAAAATCGGCTTCGGCGTGGACTAGGCGATAGAAGGGTTTGGCGAAGAGTTTGTCGCGCAAGCCGCGCGCGCGCTCGAAGCGTTCGCGGAAAAATTCCACGTTTATCGTTACACCCGCTTTCGGCGCCAGGATTCGTGCGGCGATTAGGCTGTGCGGATTGAAATAGGCGGTACCGAACTGCCCTTCCTTGTCGTCGACGACGTCGACAAGCGCGCCCGGCAGCAATGCCTTCGACGCTTTGTCCATTACGATTTCGTTCGAATAAACCCATGGCGAGCCGCTTTTGATGCGGGTGCCGTGTTTGGGATGGATGCGAAGTTTTGGATGTGGCGTCACAGCATCGCCGCGAGAACGCGGTCTGGCGGTTTGTGACCATCGGTGAAAGTCTTGATGTTGATGATGACTTTCTCGCCCATGTCGACGCGGCCCTCCATCGTGGCCGATCCCATATGCGGCAATAGCACGACGTTCTTGAGCTTAAGAAGTTTCGGGTTGACGGCTGGTTCGTGTTCGAAGACGTCGAGACCGGCGCCCGCGAGTTCGCCAGCTTCCAACATGCGCGCCAACGCGTTCTCGTCGATCACCTCGCCGCGCGCGGTGTTCACGAGATAAGCGCCGGGCTTCATCATTTTCAGACGGCGGGCGGATAGAAGGTGATAGGTCGCAGGGGTGTGTGGGCAATTCACCGACACGATGTCCATGCGAGCGAGCATTTGATCGAGACTGTCCCAATAAGTTGCTTCGAGTTCGTCGGCGACGGGTTTGGGAACGGGTTTGCGATTGTGATAATGTACCTGCAGGCCGAATGCCTTGGCGCGGCGCGCGACCGCTTGACCAATGCGGCCCATGCCGATGATGCCGAGGCGCTTTCCGGTTATGCGCTGGCCCAACATCCATGTCGGCGACCAGCCTTTGAAATCGCCTTTCGACAAAACGTTCGCGCCTTCGACGAGGCGGCGCGGAACAGCGAGGATAAGCGCTAGCGCAATATCGGCGGTGTCGTCGGTCAGGACGCCGGGCGTATTGGTGACGGTGATGGCGCGGGCGCGGGCGGTTTCCAAATCGATATTGTCGACGCCAGCGCCGAAATTCGCGATCAGCTTCAAGTTTTCGCCGGCGCGCGAAAGAATGCGGGCGTCGAGCCGGTCGGTGACTGTGGGCACCAGCACATCGGCGGTTTGGACGGCTTGGGTCAACTGTTCGCGCGACATCGGCGTGTCGTCGATGTTCAAACGCGCGTCGAAAAGCTCGCGCATACGCGTTTCGATGACGTCAGGCAGCTTGCGGGTGACGATAACCAGGGGTTTTTTGGTGGGCATTTCGGGCTGGTCGAAGAAGGTTGAGCTCTTGTCTAGCAGAGGGAGGGCGTGGGTTCCTAGTCTGATGCGGCGTATCTTTTTCTTCGCGTGATAACCCAATGTTAAGCGCCTAGGCCCTGATATTGCTCATCATTTCCCGTGCTCCAAACCAACCCGGCGCAAACCATGCCAGACCGGGGAAGAGGACTGCTTTGCGCCACCTTGTTGCTCTCGGCCTGTTCCTGTTCTTGGCTCCCATCGCGTCGGGCAGCCCCCCAATTCGCGATCCCATTGCGCAGCCGCGGCCCAAGCCGATTGTCGAGGCAGCGCTTCATTCGCCGGCGGCAACGCCCGTGCCACCGCCGATCGTTGCCTCGGGGTTGCCGGTGCCACGCTGGGTCACGATCAAGGCGCCGCGCGTGAACGTCCGGCGCGGTCCATCGCTGGATCTCGACGTATTGTGGACATTCGTGAAACCGGGCGTACCGGTCGAGGTTATTGCCGAGTACGACACATGGCGGCGTATCCGCGATGCCGAGGGCGGCACCGGCTGGGTGAAAGCGGCCATGCTCGATGGGCGCCGAAACGTGGTGGTTACGGGTCGCGTCAATACCGCGATTTTGGAAGCGCCGCGGTCGGATGCCGAAGCCGTGGCGCTGGCGGCGCCAGGCCTTGTCGCCAAGCTTGTCGGGTGCGATGGCGTGTGGTGCGAGATTTCCACGCGCGGCTATGATGGCTTCGTGTCTCGCGACCGTTTGTGGGGCGTTTACGAGAACGAGACGCTTAAGTAGGGCTGATCAAAGCCCGTCGAATAAGGCCGTTGAGAGATAACGTTCGGCAAAAGAAGGGATGATCACGACGATCGTCTTGCCGGCCATGTCTTTGCGACCGCCGACTTCGAGGGCGGCGGCGACCGCCGCGCCCGACGAGATGCCGCCCGGTATGCCTTCGAGTTTTGCGAGCTTGCGTGCCGTGGCGAAGGCCGTCTCGTTGCCGATGGTGATGATTTCGTCGATCACGGCGCGGTCGAGAATGGCGGGTACGAAACCTGCGCCGATGCCTTGAATTTTATGCGGGCCGGGCGGGCGGCCAGACAGAATCGCGCTGTCCTCGGGTTCGACCGCGACCATACGCAGCGAGGGTTTGCGCGCCTTCAGCACCGAACCGATGCCGGTGATGGTGCCCCCTGTGCCGATGCCCGAGATCACGACGTCCACTTTTCCTGCGGTATCGTTCCAGATTTCTTCGGCGGTGGTGCGGCGGTGAATGGCCGGGTTGGAGGGGTTCTCGAATTGTTGCGGAATGACCGAGTTCGGGATTTCCTTCGCCAGTTCGTTGGCGCGCGCCACGGCGCCCTTCATGCCTTGGGCGGCGGGCGTCAGTTCAAGTTTGGCACCCAAGAGCAGCAGCATCTTGCGCCGCTCGATCGACATCGATTCCGGCATCACCAAAACGAGTGGATATCCCTTGGAGGCCGCGACGAAGGCGAGCGCGATGCCGGTGTTGCCCGAGGTCGGCTCGATCAGCGTGGTGTTCGACTTGATAACGCCGCGCGCTTCGAGGTCTTCGATCATCGATACGCCGATGCGGTCTTTGACGCTTGAGAGCGGGTTGAAGAATTCGAGTTTCAAGAGAATGTCGGCTTTGACGCCCGCTTCCTTGGTGAAGCGGTTGAGGCGCACCAGCGGCGTGTCGCCGATGGTTTCGGTGATCGAGTTGTAAACGCGGCCGCGGCCCGGCACTTTTGCGGGGTGGGCGTCTTGCTTGCGGGCGGCGTCGCTCATGCTTAAAGTCCTTCTTCGGCAGGTTTAAATAGCAAAGTCCGCGCGTTCGCCGATAGGTTCGGCAAGGCCTTTTTCCTCGGCGCGGTTGCACAGGTCTTCAACAGTCACGGCTTCGAGCCGCCGCATCAAGTCGTTATGGATACCTTCCACGACCGGGCGTACGACACGCTCGCCGATCGGCGATGACCCGTTTAAGGGCGGCTCGTCGGCGGCTTCGAGTTCGGCGACGATGCGAACAATCTCTCCCGCCGTGATGCGGCGGCGTTCGCGCGCGAGGCGGTAACCGCCGCGGGGGCCGCGAACACCTTTCAGGATTCCGGCGCGCACGAGTGCCTGCATGACCTGTTCGAGATAACGATGCGGCACGCCTTGGCGGCGGGTGATCTCCTTCGATTGCACGGGTTCGGGGCGCGAGTTGCAGGCGATATCAACGACCGCTTCGAGTGCCAGGATAGCCTTACGGGACAAGCGAAGCATCTCAGCCTCCCCTTCCGGCCGCAATGCCGGTCGAGCCGAAGCCGCCCTCGCCACGTTCGGTTTCGGGCAGTGCGTCGGCGCGCTCAAACCTGACGGGAGCTACGGCGGCGACGACTAGCTGGGCGATGCGGTCGCCGCGCGCGATACGAAACGGCGTTGGCCCATGATTGATCAGGATGACTTTCACTTCGCCGCGATAGTCGGCGTCAATTGTGCCGGGCGCATTCAGGACGGTGACACCGTGCTTCAGCGCAAGACCCGAGCGCGGGCGGACCTGGCCTTCAAAGCCGTGCGGGATCGCGAGCGCGATACCGGTGGCCACCACATGAATGGCGCCGGGCGCAATTGTTACCTCTTCGGCCGAGATTAGGTCGGCGCCGGCCGCTCCTGCCGTCGCTCGCGCGGGCGGATTTAGGCCACTGCCGTTCGGCAGGGTCTGAATTTGGACGATCAACTCGCTCACGCGGTCGCTCCCTTGAAGTGAGCGGCGATCTTTTGCGCAAGCCGGGCGGCCACTTCGGATTTGGCGAGCTTGGGCCAAGTCTCGGTCGACGACGCCGAGATCAAGTGGACGGTGTTTTCGTTGCCGCCCATCACGCCAGTCGCCGCCGAAACGTCGTTGGCCACGATCCAGTCGCAGCCCTTTTTGAGGCGTTTGGCTTGCGCGTGTTCAAGTATTTTCTCGGTCTCGGCCGCGAAACCCACGACCAATCGCGGCCGCGCGGTAATGCGTGTCGACAGGCTGTGCAGAATGTCGGGGTTTTCGATGAGCTTCAGCGCCGGTAGGCCGCCGCTGCCCTTTTTTATCTTTTGATTGGCGGCGTGGTCGACGCGCCAATCGGCGACGGCGGCGGCACAGACCGCAACGTCGGTGGGTAGCGCTTTCTCGCACGCAGAGAGCATTTCATGCGCCGTCTCGACGCCTACAAATTTTACGCCACTCGGTGGGGCAAGCGTCGTTGGGCCCGAAATCAGCGTCGTGTCCGCGCCGAGGCTGCTTAAGGCGCTGGCGATGGCGTAGCCCTGTTTGCCGGACGAACGGTTGGCGATGTAGCGCACCGGGTCGATCGGCTCGTGCGTCGGGCCGGCGGTGACGAGAGCGTGGATCCCGAAGAGCGCGTTATTGGCATTTGCGAAGCGCGCCTCGATGGCGGCAACGATCTCATTCGGTTCCGCCATGCGGCCGGGACCGAATTCGCCGCACGCCATGTCTCCGTCGTTAGGTCCGACGATTGCAACACCGTCGGATTTGAGTTGGGTAATGTTGCGTTGGGTCGCCTGGTGAAGCCACATGCGCACATTCATTGCGGGCGCGATCAGCACAGGCTTATCGGTGGCAAGCAATGCCGTGGACGCCAGATCGTCGGCGCGGCCTTGCGCAATCTTCGCCATCAAGTCGGCGGTTGCGGGGGCCACAACCAAAAGGTCGGCGTCGCGCGAGAGTTGGATGTGACCCATTTCGGCTTCGTCGGTCAGGCTGAAGAGATCTTGGAAGACTTTCTCGCCGGAGAGGCTTGAGACCGACAATGGCGTTACGAAGTGGCTGCCGGCCGAAGTCAAAATCGCGCGAACGCTGGCGCCCCGTTCGCGCAGGCGGCGAATGAGTTCCAAGCTCTTGTAGGCCGCGATGCCGCCGCCGATGATGAGCAAAATGCGCTTGCCGTCGATCACGTACGCCTCGAGTTCTTCCTCGGAATATGGAAATTACACTATACCACGACAAGGGGTGTAGAAACTTTCCGTGATGATGTGCATTACCTAACCCATTGATTTTCAACAGACGTTACAGCTGAGCGATTGCGAGGGCGGCGAGAGCCAGTGCGCCGATCCAAACCGCCACGCGGACATGAGCGCCTCTTTGAGCCTCTGCCGCGCCGATGGCCTTGGCGGTGTCGGGGTGAAGCCTGATGCCGTTTGAGGACAACATGGTCGCGATTTGCTCTGCGTTGCGCAAGACTTCGGGCAGGGCGGTGAGCGCGCGGCCCAAGGTCGAAAAACCCTCGGCGGCTTGATTGAGGCGGGCTTGGGGACCCACTTGATCGAACATCCATCGCTCGACGACGGGGCGCGCGGATTCCCACATCGAATGTTCGGGATCGAGTTGGCGCGCGACGCCTTCGACGACGACCATGGTTTTTTGCAGCATGACGAGTTGGGGCTGCATCTCCATGTCGAACATACGCGTCACTTCCAACAATTGCGTCAGAAGGCGCGCCATCGGCACGTTGCTGGCGGCGCGGCCGAAGATCGGTTCGCCGATCGCGCGCAGCGCTTGCGCGAAATCGTCGATGGAATGGCGAGACGGAACGAAGCCGACTTGTAGATGGATTTCCGCCACGCGGCGGTAGTCGCGCGCGAGGAAGCCGCCGAGCGTCTCGGCCATGAAGCGGCGCGAAATCGCGTCGAGCCTGCCCATAATGCCGAAATCGACAGCGACGAGGCGGCCTTCTGCATCGACGAACAAATTGCCGGGATGCATGTCGGCGTGGAAGAACCCGTCACGTAGCGCGTGTTTCAGAAAACTCTGAATGACGCAGGTGGCCAGGCGTTTGGTGTCGTGACCCTTGGCGATGAGCGCGTCGCGGTCCTTGAGAGAGGTCGCGTCGATCCATTCGGTTGCAAGGGTGCGTTGGGTTGTGAGGTCCCAATCGACGTTCGGGACGCGGAAATCGCCGTCTTTGGCTGTGTTGAAGGCGAATTCGACAGCTGCGGCGGCTTCTAGACGCAGATCCATTTCGATGGCGACGGAGCGCGCCAGGGTATCGACCAGCGCGGTCGGCTTGAGGCGACGCATGTCGGGCACAAATCGTTCCGCCAAACGAGCGGCCCAAGCGAAAGCCTCAAGTTCCGTCGCGAAGCTGCGTTCGATGCTGGGGCGCAGGATTTTCAGGGCGAGGTGGCGTGGTGCTTCTGTCCCATCGCTTGGTTTGAGCGAGATTTTGTGAACCTGCGCGATCGAGGCGGCGGCGACGGCTTCGCCGATTTCGCCGATGGCAGCCAAATGAACCGGGCCGATCTGTTGGGCCAGAATGGCGCGCGCGTCGGCGAGCGGAAACGGCGGCAGGCGGTCCTGCAACTCGGAAAGGTCGCGCGCGATTTCCGTTCCGATCACATCGGGCCGCGTCGCCAGGAATTGGCCGGCTTTGATGTAGGAGGGCCCCAGTTTTGTCAGCGCGCTTGCTAAACGTTGGCCGCTGCGGCCGTGCATTTCGGCTTTCGATTTGCGGAAAATCCATTTGAGAGGCGCCAATTGCGGCGGCGCAAGCTCGGTCCATTCGGGCGGCGGCAAGACGCCATGCGCACCCAGGACGCGGGCCGCGCGGGTCAGACGCCTGATCATGGTGAGTGCGCGGAACACCTTAGAATTTCCAGCCGGAATGCATCGCGACGATGCCGCCGGAGAGATCGCGCCATTTCACTTGCTTGAATCCGGCCGCTTCGACCATGGTGGCAAACGCTTTTTGCGGCGGGAAGCGGCGGATGCTTTCGACAAGATATTCGTAGGCCGCGCGGTCGTTGGCAATCGCTTGGCCGATGGCGGGAATGGCGTTGAACGACCATAGGTCATAGAGCCGCTCCAGCATCGGGTTGTCGACCTTGGAAAATTCCAAGCAGAGGAAGCGGCCGCCGGGCTTGAGAACGCGATAGGCCTCGCTCATCGCACGCTCGATATGGGTGACGTTGCGGATGCCGAAGGCGATTGTGTAGGCGTCGAAACTTTCATCGGGGAACGGCAAGTCCTCCGCATTGCCGCAGGAAAACGAGACGCGGTCGAGATGGCCGAGTTCTTGTGCGCGGGCGCGTCCGACGGCGAGCATTTCCGGATTAATGTCGCAGACCGTCGCGCGCGCGGTTGCTTTCTTGGACGAGAGGCGGTCGAGAAAGCGGAAGGCGATGTCGCCAGTGCCGCCGGCGACGTCGAGCAGCTGCATATCGGGCGACGGCGCCAGCCAGTCGAGCAAGGCTTGCTTCCAAATGCGATGCACGCCGAACGACATCAAGTCGTTCATTACGTCGTAGCGGCGAGCAACATTCGTAAAGATGCGACCCACCAGGCGCGATTTCTCGTCCTCCGCAACTTCGCGGAAGCCAAAGGGAACGGCGCGCGGTTCATCTGTCATTTTCTTGGTGTCTGGGGTCTCATGGTCAACATATTGCTCGCAAATCCCTTGAGCTAGGTTACACAGCGTCCCATGCCCGAACTTCCCGAGGTCGAAACCGCCCGTCTGGGGCTGCAGCCGGTGCTTGAAGGGCGTCTGTTGGCGTGGGTCCAGGCGCGGCGGCCGGATTTACGTGTGCCGCTGCCCAAAGGTTTTGCCGAACGGTTAACGGGACGGCGCGTCGAAAAGCTGACGCGGCGGGCGAAATATATTCTGGCGCACCTGGACGGCGGCGAGATTTTGCTCATGCATCTGGGCATGTCGGGCCGGTTTCGCGCTTTCGGTCCGGGCGAGGCACCAGATGCATTCGAGCGGCACGATCATATTGTGTTCGACACCGACAAGGGCGCGCGAGTGATTTTTACCGATCATCGGCGCTTTGGCTTGATGACGCTGGTCGATGCAAACAAAGCCGGTCAACATAAATTGTTGGCGGGGCTTGGGCCCGAGCCTCTGTCGGAGGTGTTCTCGGCGGCGATGTTGTCTCAAGCGTTGGCGGGAAAGCGGACGCCGATCAAGTCCGCGTTGCTCGATCAGCGCGTTGTCGCGGGCCTTGGTAATATATATGTGTGCGAGGCTCTGCATCGCGCGCGGATTTCGCCGGAGCGCATTGCGGCCAGTGTCAGCGGAGCGGACGTCCGGTGTCTTGTGCCAGCCGTGAAACGAATTTTGCTGGAGGCGATCAAGGCCGGTGGTTCGACTCTGCGCGATCACAAGCGGACGAATGGGGAACTCGGATATTTCCAACATTCTTTCTCCGTGTATGGCCGCAAGGCTGAACCGTGCCCCACGACGGGCTGCAAAGGTCGCGTGGAACGCATCGTGCAATCGGGCCGTTCCACGTTCTATTGCGCGAAATGTCAGCGCTAGAACTTGCGGCGGCGTTGGGTTAAACCGTGCGCCTCATTTCGAAAGGCGCCATTCCATGACCTATGAGACGATCAAAACCGAAGCGCGCGGCGCGGTGTGCTTGATCACGCTCAACCGGCCGCAGGCGCTCAATGCGCTGAACGGCCAGCTTCTCGAAGAATTGGGTGGGGCGCTGGATCATGCGGACATGGACAGCGGCATTCGCTGCATTGTCATTACGGGATCAGAGAAGGCTTTCGCCGCGGGTGCGGATATCAAGGAGATGCAGCCCAAAACCTATATGGGTGCCTATGGTGAAGATTTCTTTTCGCGCGCTTGGGAGCGGATCACGCGCTGCCGCAAGCCGATGATTGCCGCGGTTTCCGGATTTGCGCTGGGCGGCGGCTGCGAACTCGCCATGGTCTGCGATTTCATCATTGCCGCCGACAACGCAAAATTCGGCCAACCCGAGATCAAGCTCGGCGTCATGCCGGGTTTGGGCGGCACGCAACGGCTGACGCGCTTCGTGGGAAAGTCCAAAGCGATGGAAATGTGCTTGACGGGGCGCATGATGGATGCAGCAGAAGCCGAGCGCTCTGGCCTCGTTTCACGGGTTGTGCCGGTCGCCGACTTGCTCAACGACGCGATGAAAACGGCGGAGGCGATCGCCGAAATGTCATTGCCGATTGCGATGATGACCAAGGAGACGATTGATCGCGCCTATGAGACGACAATGGCGGAAGGCGTGCGTTTCGAGCGGCGTTTGTTCCATTCGATGTTCGCGACGGCGGATCAAAAAGAGGGCATGGCCGCCTTCGTCGATAAGCGAAAAGCCAAATTCGAGCACCGCTGACGCAGGGGGCAATTCTGGGTTGACGCTCGAGGCGGACCGCGCCTATAAACCGCCGCCTTAAGGCAACAGTGCAAGAACTTGTGAAGGACTATCCCGAATGGCGAATATCCGCTCTGCAGCAAAGGCCGCGCGCAAAGGCAAGCGCCGTGAGGCCATCAATACTGCGCGCAAGAGCCGGGTTCGCACCTCCGTGCGCAAGGTCGAAGAAGCGATCGCCAGTGGCGACGCCAAGGCCGCGATCGAGGCGCTCAAGGCCGCTCAGCCGGAAATCATTCGCGGCGCCAACAAGAAAATCATGCATAAGCGCGCCGCGGCTCGCAAAGTTTCGCGCCTTACCCTGCGCGTAAAGGCGCTTTCGAAGTAAGGGCGCGTTTTTCTAGACTTAAACTATATTTAATCCCCTTATATGAATCCGTCAGATTCCAATGCGCACGTCGTGCGCTCTCCAATGATTCCGCCGCCGGCAACCGGGTGAAGAAATCCGTCTACGGATCATCGATGAAACTGCCACATTGACGGTTCGGGAGGCCGAACGTAGCCTTCATGAAGTTCAATTGAATGCTTGGTTTTGTGAACTCAAGCGCGCGTCGGGCGGTGAATTTCCTCTCTTATAATCCCTTCGTGAAATGTTCGTAATTCAGATAGTAATGCGACAGATTTTGTAATGTTCCGTGTCTGGTCCCGTTGCGTGTGTGTGGTTAGAAATGTATGGTAAATCTCAGATAAACATTGGGACGAAGACTAATGAAATCGAAGATGACTGATGAGCATGCGCAGGGCGGCGTTGCGAATTTGATGTCACTGGTTAATATTTCTTAGTTCTTCTTTTGGTTCCGCTGCGGCGGATCTTTCCATTACATCAACTGTACTTATCCGTGGTGTTTGCCGCGGCGGGAAATCTTTGTCTTCGCAGGGGGCTGGAGCGGGCATGTCGTACGCAGTGAACATTCTGCTGAAAGGCGGCTCCGGCGTGCTGCCGGGGATGTTCGCGGGGCGGCCGTTTTGCCTGGATTCAGACACAAAATCGGATTCTAAGGGGCCTGAAGATGCCTGAGCCGTGCCGTTGGTGTTTGGGGCGTTGGAGCCATGTTCGCGTCGTGTGAGGCGAGACGGGCCATCCCGATTGAAAGCATGAAGCGCCGGGCGAGAGCGGCTTTTGCCGCGCGCAAGTGGGGCGGCGTCCGGCCGGAGTTGAATGGGTAGTAAGCCGTGTGTTTGAGCGAGTGACGAAGTCACTTGCAAAGTGCGGTTGGGGCAGAAGCGCAAGGAAAAAAGGAAAAAATGATGACCTCTCACGAAGCGACTCCCATGGGAAACGATAATTTCGAGCAGATCTGGGGCCGCGTACGCGAGCTTCTGAAGATCGAGCTCGGGGCGCAAAGATTTCAGTATTGGGTCGATCCCCTCCGTATTTTGTCGGCCGACAGCGGGCGCGTCGTCATCGCGTGTACGAGCCGGTTCGAGCGCGACAAGGTGGTGGAGTCCCACGGCGAGCGCATCGCCAATATGATTTCCGACCTGGCGCCGGGTTTTGGTGCGGTCGATTTCGTGGTGGAAACGCGTCCGCGCGTCGTCGTTCAGAATGCCGCCGCCAGCGCGCGTGCAACAACGCTCGATAGCCTGGCCGCGCCGCTGTCGGAGCCGGTCTTGGTTCAGGGTTCGACACCGCTCAACCGCAATTACACATTCGACAATTTCGTCACCGGCAAATCCAATCATGTCGCATTCCAAGAGGCAAAGCGGACGGCGGATGCCGAGCAACCGGTTAACAATCCGTTGTTCCTCTACGGTTCCACGGGGCTGGGTAAGACTCACCTCATGCACGCCATTGCGTGGCGCAAGTTGCAGCAGAATCCGAATTTGCGCGTGTTGCTGATTACAGCCGAGACGTTCATGCGCTTGTTCGTGACGGCGTTAAAGGCGAACGACACGATCTCGTTCAAGAACCAGATGCGCAATGTCGATCTGTTGCTGGTCGACGACCTGCATTTCGTGCTGGGTAAGGAAGCGACTCAGGAGGAACTGCTCGCCGCGCTCGATTGGTTGAGTGACAACCAGAAGCAAATCATCCTTTCGGCCGACAGGTCGCCGTCGTTGTTCGAAAATATCTCGGATCGCGCACGCTCGCGGCTTTTGAAGGGTGCTTCGATCGAAATCGCGCCGACCGATTTCGAATTGCGGCTGGCTATCCTGGAAGCCAAAGCGCGTGTCGTTTCGCGCGAGCGGCCGGGCTTCGTGTTCAACACGGAAGCGGCGCATTTCATGGCGCAACGCATCGCCACCAACACGCGCGAGCTTGAGGGCGCACTTAATCGCGTCGTGTTGCAATGCGGCGATGGTGCGCGACCGCTGACGATCGAAAACCTCAATATCTGGCTCGCGGATTTCCTGCGCGCTTACGACCGCCGCGTGACGATCGACGAAATCAAGAAAAAAGTGGCAGAGCATTACGGCTTGAAGGTCGCGGATTTGGAAAGTCCGAACCGGTCGCGCTCCATCGTGAGGCCTCGACAAATCTCGATGTATTTGGCGAGACAGCTTACGCCCCGGTCGTATCCGGAGATCGGTCGGCGTTTCGGCAATCGAGATCACACGACTGTCATGCATGCGGTCGAAACTATTCAGCGCTTAACCGGCGTCGATCCCAACTTTGGCGAAGAGGTCGAACGGCTCCGCTTGTCGATCCGAAACTGGCCGATCGAGGCGCCAATCGCAGGGTCGAAACCCGGTGCCAGCACCAGCAGCGATCAGCCACAAGCTTGAGCTAATAATACACATATATTTCAAATAGTTATGATGTGAACGCGCGCGGCGTCCCAGGGTGAATTCCTGTTCCCTTGGGGCGCCGTAAGTCGCTATAGTGCACTTTAGTTTGCCGCACCTGCCGCTGTCCAGCCCAACCCTTGGCTGGATGTCGTGATCGGCGCGGCCATTTTCGTCTTCACCCCACGCACTTATTCGGACTTTCTAATGCGGATCACAATCGAACGGGCGAGCCTTCTCAAAGCATTGAACCATGTGCAGAGCGTCGTTGAGCGACGCAACACGATTCCGATCTTGTCGAATGTTCTGTTGCACGCGGAAAAGGGAAAGCTGTCGCTGACGGCGACCGACCTCGACATCGAGGTCGTCGAATCCGTTGCCGCCGATGTGGTCAAGGGCGGAGCGACGACGGCGTCGGCGCACACGCTTTACGACATCGTGCGAAAATTGCCCGACGGGGCGCAGGTCCAGCTTGAGTTCGGCGAAGGCGACGGGCGGCTGACGATTTCGGCGGGGCGTTCGAAGTTCCAGCTGCAGGCCCTGCCCCGCGAAGATTTTCCGACGATGGCCGCCGGCACTCTGCCGCATAAGTTCTCGCTGTCTTCGGCCAATCTCGCCGAATTGATCGACAAGACGCGGTTTGCCGTATCGACCGAAGAGACGCGCTATTATCTGAACGGGATCTATCTTCACGCGCAGGCTGAGAAGAGCAAGACGTTCCTGCGCGCGGTGGCGACCGACGGTCACCGGCTCGCGCGCTTCGAACTTGCCGCGCCAAAGGGGGCGGCGGAGATTCCCGGCATCATCATCCCGCGCAAAACCGTCAGCGAAGTGCGCAAATTGCTCGAGGATTTCGACGATCAGATCGAAATCTCGATTTCCGACACGAAGATCAGGTTTGCGGTCGGCACGCTGACGCTGACCTCGAAATTGATCGACGGCACGTTTCCGGAATACCAGCGCGTCATTCCCACGGGCAACGACAAGCTGCTCGAAGTGGTGCGCGACGAGTTGAAAGAAGCGGTCGATCGCGTTTCGACGGTGTCGACCGAGAAGTCGCGGGCGGTCAAGTTGAACCTCGAGAAGGGGCGGCTGACCTTGAGCGTCGTCAGTCCGGAAGCGGGCACGGCGACGGAAGAGCTGATCACCGACTACAAGGCGTCGCCGATCGAGATCGGGTTCAACGCGCGCTACATCATGGACGTATTGGAACGCATCGACGGCGCCAAGGCGATCTTCCTGTTTTCGGATGCGGGGTCGCCGACCTTGGTGCGTGACAGCGACGGCGACGCGGCGCTTTACGTGCTGATGCCGATGCGCGTGTAGGTCTTGCAAGGGTTGGCTGCGGATATGAGCCTCGGGGGGCAGATCGCGGAGTTGCCGGCGCGCGTACCAGCGCGTGTGGCGGTGACGCGGCTGATGCTGACCAATTTTCGCTCTTACGGCATGCTGGATTTGAAGGTCGAGGCGCAGCACGTGGTGTTGACGGGACCGAACGGCGCAGGGAAAACGAACGTGCTCGAGGCGCTGTCGATGCTGGCGCCGGGGCGCGGCTTACGCGGCGTGCGGCTTGGCGAATTGGCGCGGCATGCGCCGGGCGATCAGACGCAGCGCCCGTGGGCGGTATCGGCGACGCTGGGCGGGCCCGCCGGCGATACGCAGCTCGGCGTCGGCTATATGCCCGGCGGCGAGGATGCGGGCGCGACCAAGCGTTCCGTGCGCGTCGACGGCGTCGCCTTATCCAACCCCGCGCAATTGGCGGAACGGATTCGTTTGATTTGGCTCGCGCCTGCGATGGACCGTTTGTTCATCGACGGCGTGTCGGAGCGTCGGCGTTTTCTCGACCGCTTGATTGCGAGTTTCGATCCGGCGCATGCGCGGCGCTGGGGCGCTTATGAGATCGCGATGCGCGAGCGGCTGGGCGCTTTGCGTTCGGGCGCGCAAGCGGCGTGGCTGAAAGCGCTGGAACGCACGATGGCCGAGCATGCGGTGTCGGTGTGCGCGTCGCGGCTTGCCGGCATTCAGTGCCTCACGCGGGCGATGGACGATCAGCGCGCCTCGATGTTTCCGCGTGCCGATATCGCCTTGTCCGGAACGGTTGAGGCGGCATTGGGTCGCTCGGCCGCCGTCGAAGTCGAAGATGAATTTGCGGCGGCCTTGGCCATCTCGCGGTCAAACGACGCGGAAAGCGGCCGGACCAGTGCCGGGCCGCATCTGACGGACTTCGTGGTGCGCCATCACGACAAGGGCCGCGAGGCACAGGCCTGTTCGACGGGCGAGCAGAAAGCGTTGCTGATCCGCTTGATCTTGGCGAGCGCGGCTTTGCCTGCGCCAGGGGCGCCGGCTGCGCCCGTGTTGTTGCTCGATGAAATTGCGGCGCATCTCGACGAGACGCGGCGGCGGGCGCTGTTCGACGAGATCGACGCGCTCAAAATTCAAACCTGGATGACCGGAACGGACCATTCGGCTTTTGCGGCACTTGACGGGCGGGCACAGTTCCGGCGCGTCGCCGACGGCCAGATCCGCCCCCTTTAGATCACACGAATTGGACAAGACGAATGTCAGAGACGCCCAGAGACGAAAACACGTACGACGCCGACAGCATCAAAGTGCTGAAGGGGCTTGATGCGGTGCGCAAGCGGCCGGGCATGTATATCGGCGACACTGACGACGGTTCGGGCTTGCACCACATGGTCTACGAGGTCGTCGACAATGCAATCGACGAGACGCTTGCGGGCCATGCCAGCGAAATCTTGGTCAGCTTGAACGCCGACGGGTCGTGCACCGTCTATGACAATGGGCGCGGCATTCCGACCGATATCCATTCGGAAGAAGGCGTGTCGGCGGCCGAGGTCATCATGACCCAACTGCATGCCGGCGGTAAGTTCGACCAGAATTCGTACAAAGTGTCGGGCGGTCTGCACGGCGTGGGCGTGTCGGTGGTGAACGCACTGTCGGAATGGCTGGACCTTCGTATTTGGCGCGACGGCAAGGAACATTTCGTGCGTTTCCGCCACGGCGATCCCGAGGCCCCGCTCAAGGTCGTGGGCGATTCCAACGGCAAGCGCGGAACGGAAGTCACGTTCCTGCCGTCGACGGGAACTTTTACGAAGGTCGAGTTCGATTTCGCAACACTGGAACATCGCTTGCGCGAGCTTGCGTTCCTGAATTCGGGCGTGACGATCAAATTTTCGGATGCGCGCGGGGTCGAACGCAAAGACACGACGCTGCATTACGACGGCGGGATCGAGGCGTTCGTGCGTTATCTCGACCGCACGAAGGCAGCGTTGATTCCCAAACCGGTGATGATCAGGACCGAGCGCGACGGCATTACCGTCGAAGCGGCATTGTGGTGGAACGACAGCTATCACGAGAATATGCTGTGCTTTACCAACAACATCCCGCAGCGCGACGGCGGCACGCATTTGGCGGGCTTTCGCGGGGCGCTGACGCGGGTCGTCAACGGTTATGCAAACGAGAGCAGTCTGGCGAAAAAGGAAAAGGTTCAGCTGACCGGCGACGATTGCCGCGAGGGTTTGACCTGTGTCCTGTCGGTCAAGGTTCCCGATCCGAAATTTTCGTCGCAAACGAAGGACAAGCTTGTTTCGTCCGAAGTGCGACCGGTCGTCGAAGGCGTTGTCAACGAGGCGCTTTCATCTTGGTTCGAGGAGCATCCGGCAGAGGCGAAATCCGTGGTGGGCAAGGTCGTCGAGGCGGCCGCCGCGCGTGAAGCGGCGCGCAAGGCGCGCGAGCTGACGCGGCGCAAGGGCGCATTCGATGGATCGGGCCTGCCGGGCAAGCTCGCCGACTGCCAGGAGCGCGATCCGGCGAAGTGCGAAATCTTCATCGTCGAGGGCGACTCGGCCGGTGGGTCGGCCAAACAAGGGCGCAACCGGGCGAACCAAGCGGTGTTGCCGCTGCGCGGCAAGATTTTGAACGTCGAGCGGGCGCGCTTCGACAAAATGCTGTCATCGACGGAAATCGCGGTCTTGATCACGGCTTTGGGTACCGGGATCGGGCGCGAGGAATTCTCGGCCGACAAGGTGCGCTATCACAAGATCATCATCATGACCGACGCCGACGTCGACGGCGCGCATATCCGCACACTGTTGTTGACGTTTTTTTACCGGCAAATGCCGGAGCTGATCGAGCGCGGATATCTCTATATCGCCCAGCCGCCGCTCTACAAAGTCACGCGCGGCAAGTCCGAGCGTTACCTGAAGGATCAGCGCGAGTTCGAAGTTTTCGTCATGGCGGAAGGGGTGCGCGATGCGCTGCTGACGCTCGCGAACGGCGAGCAGGTGGCCGGTCCCGATCTGGGCGCGCTCGCCGAATTCGCGCGCACGGCGAAATCGGCGGTGCAGAATCTGGCGGCGAAATATCCGGCGTTCGTGGTGGAGCAGGCAGCGATTGCCGGCGTGCTCAACGCCGACACGCTGTCGGATGCGGTGCGGGCGGCGGACGCGGCGCGCACGGTTGCCGAACGGCTCGATCTTTTCGCGGGCGAGCTCGAGCGCGGGTGGACGGGCGAGGCGCGGCCCGAGGGTCTCGTTTTCAAGCGCCGCGTGCGCGGCGTCGACGAGGAGGTCTTGCTCGATGCGGCGCTGGTCGCCTCGGCGGACGCGCGGCGTCTCGACAAATGGTCGAAGGAGCTTCAGGTGGTTTACGCCAGAGGCGCGAAGATCACGCGCGGCGAAGACACCAAGAATGTGCGCAGCCCGAGCGAGTTGGTCGACGCCATTCTGGGGTGGGGCGAGAAGGGGCTAACGCTGCAACGCTACAAAGGCCTCGGCGAAATGAACCCGGAGCAGCTTTGGGAGACGACGCTCGACGACAACGCGCGTTCGCTGCTGCAGGTGCGCATTTCGCACGGCGATACGGCGGACGATATCTTCTCCAAGCTCATGGGCGATGTCGTCGAGCCGCGGCGCGAGTTCATCCAGGACAACGCGTTGGCGGTGGCCAATCTCGACGTATAGGACAAGCAGCTGAAATGAAGGTTTCCGAAGCGATCAACTCGCGGATCACAACGCGGGCGTTCCTAGACAAGCCGGTGCCAGGCGAGGTGCTGCGGCACATTCTTGAGACCGCCAAGCGGGCGCCTTCGGGCGGCAATTTGCAGCCTTGGCATGTTTGGGTGCTGGCGGGCGAACCGATGGTGCGGTTCAAAGCGCTGATCAAGGAGAAGATGGCGGTAAGCCCGCGCGGCGAGGGGACGGAGTATCAGATTTATCCGCCCGAGTTATCGGAGCCGTACAAGGCGCGGCGCTTCAAATGCGGCGAGGACATGTATGCGACGCTCGGCATTCCGCGCGAGGATAAGTTTGGGCGGCTGCTGAACTTCGCGCGCAATTTCGAGTTCTTCGGCGCGCCGGCGGCGTTCTTCTTCGCCATCGACCGGCAGATGCAGGAAGGCCAATGGGCGGATCTGGGCATGTTCATGCAGTCGATCATGCTCTTGGCGCGCGAGCACGGCTTGCACACCTGCCCACAAGAGGCGTGGGCGATCTGGCACAAGACGCTGGGCGAGTTTTTGCCGATCCCGCCGGACCTGATGCTGTTTTGCGGCATGGGCATTGGGGCGATGGACGAGGCGCATCCGATCAACCGGCTGCGCACCGAGCGGGCGGCGCTGTCCGAATTCGCAACGTTTGTCGGGGTTTAGCTTTTCTTTTGCGCGGCCGCTTTCGCAGTCGCCGCATCCGTTGGGCTCAAGCCCAATTCGACGGCGACGCGGTCGATCATCATCGTCTCGAGGCGATGAAGGTGACCGTCGGCCAGCGCCACGTCCCAAAGGTGCTTTACGATGTCGATGCGCTCGGGCATCGAGTAGCCCTTCTTGATCGCCTCGCAGAAGACCCAATTGTCATACGTATTGGCTTGGCGCACTTCGGCGAGCGAAAGCAAGGTGCGCGCCTGATCGGCCGGCAATTGCAACGTGTCGCGCAAAAGGCGGACGACGGTGCCTTGTTCGACCGCGTCGTAGTGGCCGTCGAGGCGCGAGGCCTCAACCAAGAGTGCTGCCACCGCGACCTGACGCCTGGCAAAGGGGTCGGGGTTGATGGCGTTGGCTTCCATGCGCTTTTCGAGATAGGCGACGACCTTGTCGAACATGGCGGCTGCTCCGAGACATCGGGGATTGGCGAGGAGTCTGACACGGGTTCTTGGAAACGAAAAGGGCCGGAGTTTCGCTCCGGCCCCTCGCGATCGCGCTTTCGCGCAAAGCGTTAATGCCAATGGCCCCCCGGCTCGGGCCCCGGATAGGGCAGCTTCTTGCGCGGGATCAAGGTGTCGATGACGACGGCGATGCCGGGCAGGGCGGTCAGGGCCATGACCATGTTGGTCAGGAACATGAAGGTCAAAAGTGTGCCCATGTCGGCCTGGAACTTCAGCGGCGAGAACGACCAGGTCGAAACGCCAAGGGCGAAGTTCAAGGCGGTGAAGAACACGCCGTTGCCGGTTTCCAGGATCGTCTCCTGATAGGAAACCGTTACGTTGTTGCCCTGCGACAGATGGTATTGCAGTCGATTGTAGATGTAGTAGGCGTAGTCGACACCGACACCCACCACCAAGACGATCACCGGCAGCGTCGACACCTTCAGACCGATATCGAGCTGAAGCATGAAGAAGTAGCCGAAGAAGGTCGAGAACAAGAGCGGCAACATGCAGCCGACCGCCGCACGCCAGTCGAAATAGGTGAAGTAGGTCAGCAGCAACACCATCGCATAGACGATCAGCGTCGAGGGTCCTTCGTAGCGCTCGATCGTCTCGTTGACTGCGGCGGTGACGCCCGAGTTGCCGGAGGCAAGCCGGATCGTAAAGGAGTCCGGCACGCCGTCGACAACGAACAGCTTCGCGCCGGCGAACTCAGGCTTGTTGATCAGCGACAGAAGATCAACCGTGGCCTTGCCGTCGGGTCCAGGCGTGACTTCGATCGTACCCTCGGCACCTTTCACCGGATCGCCAACGAGGCCTAAAAGGTCGTCCGGCGGCGCCGGGCCGTAGCCCTTGACGGTGAAGATCTGCTTCTCGCCCTTGAGTTGTGGCGGGGCGGCGTAAATGAGACCCGAAGCTTGTTCGCGGTCCAAGGTCCACGTGCTTGTCGCCTTCGCGGGTTCGCGACGCGGTTTGCCGTCGGCCAAGAATTCCGGCGGCATGATGCGGTCGCCGTTGTTGCGGCCGGCCGACAAGATCGGGTCGAAGCCACGTGTCCTCATCCACGCTTTGATTTCGTCGACGACGTGGTGGATCGTCTTCGCCTTGCCGTCGTTCAAGAAGATCTGCAACGGCAGCAGCGTGCAGTCGACGTCGATCAGGCCGGACGAAGACGGGATCGGTCCGACCGCCTGGACGAGCGCGTAGGTGTTGCGCGGCAGGGCGCGCCATTTCAGATTGCCTTCGTTCCAGCCGGCGGCGATCTGCTTGGCGGTGAAGGCCGCGCTTTGCACTTCGCGGACACCGTCGACGTTGCGCATGTACCAGCTGAACTCGTTCAGATAGTTCATCGATGCATAGTTGATGCAGGCTTGCGGCGGCGTCTCCACGACGATCGTCAACAAATCGAGGCCGACGGAGAATTTCTCCGAGATGATGCGGGCGTCGACGTTGTAGCGCGCACCGGGCTTGAGTTCCGGGGAGCCGGCGTGCAGGTCGCCGACGTGACGGTCCTTACTGACCCAGATTGCGCCGGCAAACAGGCAGAGGAACATAAACGTCATCGGGAAGGCGACGCTCGGGCGCCCGAAGACGCCCAAGAACTTCATGTAATAAAGGCGCTGATCGCGGGCGCGGGTGACGCGCGCGCGGTAACCGTCGTCGAAGGTGAAGTATGAGGCAATGACCGGCAGCATGATCAGATTGCTGATGATCTTCAGGCCGGTACCGATCGATGCGGTGACCGCGAGTTCCTGAATTTGCGGGATCGGCACGACATAGAGAGCGGCAAAGCCCACCACCGCGGTGACAAGCGACAGGCCACCGGGAATGAGCAAGCCCCTGAAGCTGGAGCGCGCGGCTTGTTCCGGCGTCAAGCCATGCGAGAGCTCGGAGGTGATCATGTTGAGCTGCTGGACGCCGTGACTGGTTCCTATGGCAAAAACGAGGAACGGCACCAGAATGGCGAGCGGGTCGAGGCCATAGCCCAACGTGGTCAGCAAGCCGAACTGCCAAACCACCGTGGTCAGCGAGCAGCCGACCGTCAGCCAGGTCAGCTTCCAATTGCGGCAGTAGAAGTAGACGGCAAAGACGGTGAGCAGGAAGGCGCCGCCGAAGAAGATCGGCGTCGATTCAAGGCCGCCCTTTGCGATGTCGGAAATGTTCTTGGCAAAGCCGATAATGTGGATTTCAAGATCGCCCTTTTCGAACTTGCCGCGAATCTTTTGCTCAAGCTGCTCGCCGAGGTCGATGTAGTCGAGTTTGGTTTGCGTGCCGGGATCGTACTCCAGGAGTTCGGTGACGATGAGCGAGGCGGTGAAATCGTTCGACACCAAGCGGCCGACGAGGTTGCCCTTCAAGACGTCGTTTTTCAGCTGCTTGATCGCGACGCCTTCCATTTCGTCGGGCGTGATTTTTCCCGGGATCACATCGCGCGCGGAAATGCCGTCCTCGGTAATTTCAAGGATGCGGGTGTTCGGCGTCCAAAGGCTCGTCACCGTGCGGCGGTCGACACCGGGCAGGTAGAAGACGTCTTGAGTGACGTCGTTCAACGTCTTGAGGAACTCCTTGTTCCAGATGTCGCCGTTCTTGTTGCGCACCACGATGATGACGCGGTTCGCTCCGAACAGGCGGTCTTGATATTCAAGGAAGGTCGCAATGTATTCGTGACCGGTGGGCAGCCCCTTGTAGAAGCCCGCATCCATCTTGAGTTTGGAAGCCTCGTAACCCAAGACGACTGTGGTGATCGCAATCAGCGCCAAAATCGGAACGCGGCCGCGGAAGAAGATCGTTTCCAGAAAACGGATCATTGGACTCGTTTACTCCCCTCGCGCGCGGCGCGGCGCACGTTATTGTTGAATGCGAAGCTCAAATGGAGGCCATGCGTGCGCGCGCCGATGCGCGCGGTGAATTTCCATGTCGTAGACAGCAAGATGGGAGACGCATGGCGTCGTCGGCTCGGAGAGCAGGCGCAACTCGACCGCACATTTGGCGTCTCCTCCCCCATTCGACGAGCGCGTCGTTCTGTGCATTCCCCAATGCACACAACCTGCGCTTGGCCGGGCTGCATCTTCGGTGCGGGTCCCAGCTCCTTGGAATTTTTCTAACACAATCATCTCATTGCGCGAACTGACAGTGTGGCAGACGGATAATTACCTTGGCTCGGTGTGGAGCTTGAGCCTCACTGCTGCGACGCACCCCCGATTATTCTACCCATGGCTGCATTAAGTATAAGCTTGGCGCGCTTAAGGGCGTTCTAACGAACTGTGGCGCATGTTGATCCCTGACACTGGCGTCAATTTAAAGTTGACACATGCGTCATATTAGAAATAGTCTCAGAAGCGATAGGGCTTAACAGGAGTTCGACGGCATGACCGCGCAGCAAATCACTAAAGACGCCGCATACGATGCGCTCGACCCGAAGGACTTTGCATCCATGATGGAAGTCGATCGCTACAACGCGCGGTCGACGGCGTTCGACAAGATCATTTCCGCTACCCACGATCATTTTTGGGATCCGCTCGACAAAAAGTACATCGACTTCAACGAGAAGTTCGACATCGAAAACGATCAAATTCTACCGGACGAATTTTTTCCAATCTTCCAGACGAAGTTCGGCGAGGCTCTGACCGCCAAGCAGAAGGTCAAATTCGCCAACGAGTCGGCGCGTTGGATTCTGTCGTCGATCCTGCACGGCGAGCAGGGCGCACTGTCACTGTCGGCTTCGCTCTGCCATATCCTGCGCGATCCGGGTGCGCAAGAATACGCCGCGAATCAAGCGCGCGAAGAAGCGCGCCATGTGACGGGTTTCTCGCGCTATGTGCAGGCGCGCTGGGGAAAGCCCTTGCCCGTCGGCGCGACGCTGGGTTCGTTGCTGACCGAACTGGTGCTTGCGCCGGAGGTCTACAAGAAGATCGTCGGCATGCAGATGCTGGTCGAAGGGCTTGCCATGGGCGCGTTTGCGACGCTCTACACCAAGTCGCGCGATCCGTTGCTTGTCCGTTTGTGCCAGCTGGTGATGACGGACGAGGCGTTCCATCACAAGTTCGGAAAAATTTGGGCCGACCGCACGATTCCGAAGCTCAGCAAGGCCGAGCAGGAAACCGTCGAGGATTGGGCGGCCAGCTGCTTCCAAACGCTGTTGTTCAATCTGATCAACCCAGAGCAGATGAAGTCGGTCTACGCTTCGGTTGGTATCGATTGGCAGGAAGCCCACAATTCCCTGTTGGAAGCCATCACGGACGACAAGCGGCGCGAACGCATGCGCGAAGGCACCGATATCTTCCGGGTGTTGATCAAAACATTGCTGAAAGCGGGGATCATCACAGACCGCACCAAGGCGTTCTATGCGATGTATGTCGACATGGACGAATTGAAGGCCGAGGGCGATCACATGATCGGCGACGACATCGCGGAAGAAGGTATTAAGTTCCTTCAGACGATCAATTTCGGCTCGAAGCAGTCCGGAGCGATGTTGTTGGCTGCGGCCGAATAAATCCGCATATCCAGTCGAAGTAAACGGGCGGCCACATCGGCCGCCCTTTTTTTCGGCGATGTATTGGCGGCAGTTCCCGGCCATCCGATACCGCGGCGGCGCGGGCAAGCGTACAAGTGACAAAAAGTGCGGCGAAGATCGCCACAGCGTGATTGAACGACAATTGCTCTCTCCGTCCGCAGTGCGATATGAGGTAGCCGGAGGAACAAATCCCCGTCAGTCACGGATGCGCGATCAGTAATATAGCAGGTTCGAGCATGAGCACGCGACTTGAAGACGGGTTTGGCTCATCCGGCGATGTAGCAAGGGGTGTGAGCCGTTTGCTGCTCGAACGGGGGCTCTCGCCGTTGCTTGAGTTTACCTTGCCTTCGGGGCGCCGCCTGGACGTGGCTGCGATCGCTGGCAACGGCGATATCACTGCGGTGGAAATCAAAGTCAGCCTGGCGGATTTGCGGGCCGACGAAAAGTGGCCGGAATATCTGGATTATTGCGACCGGTATTATTTTGCCGTTCCCGAAGGATTTCCTATGGAGGCGCTTCCCAGCGCGCACGGTTTGATCGTGGCCGATCGCTTCGGCGCAGCCATCATCCGTGAAGCGCAGCACACGCCGATCGCGGCTGCGCGGCGGAAATCCCTTCTCATCCGATTCGCGCGCACGGCGGCAGAGCGTTTTGCTCGGGCTGCCGATCCGTTTGCGTCGTAACCCTCAACTGGCCGGCCGGACCCTCGTTGATTGGCACGGGCCGCCATGCTCAACATCCGGCCCATGAGCGATCGCGCCTCCCTCCACCAAGTATTCGAACGCATGGCCGGCGTGCGAATGCTGTGCGTCGGCGACGTGATGCTCGATCATTTCATCTACGGTTCGGTCGATCGTATTTCGCCCGAGGCACCGATCCCGGTGCTCAAGGTCACGCGCGAGAGCCGAATGTTGGGCGGGGCGGGAAATGTCGCGCGCAATGCCACGGCGCTGGGCGCGGAGGTGTCGTTGATCGCAACCGTGGGCGATGACGATGCGGGCCGCGCCGTCGCCAAGCTCGTCGAACAGCATGTCAAGCTCAACGCCAATTTTGTTGTGCTGCACGGCAGGCCAACGACGGTCAAGACGCGCTACGTCGCGCAAGGTCAACAGCTTTTGCGCGCGGATCAAGAGGTGATCGCGGTGCCCGATGCGGATGTGGAGCGTCGACTTTGCGAGCTGATCGACAGCGAGATCGAGGACGCTCAGGTGCTGGTGATCTCGGACTATGGGAAAGGCGCTGTTGGGAAAGCGGTTGCGGTGTATGCGGTTGAGGCGGCGCGCAAGGCAAAGAAGTTCGTGGTGGTCGATACAAAAGCAGGCGACCTCAGTGCTTATCGGGGTGCCAGTCTGATCACGCCGAATGCGCGCGAGCTTTCGGCGATGACGCGTATGCCTGCGACCTCGGATGCCGAAGTTGAGACCGCTGCGCTGCGGCTGATCGGCGACTTCGATTTTGGAGCGGTGATCGTAACGCGATCCGAACGCGGCATGTCGGTCGTCGAGCGCGGCCGAGCGGCGGTCCATTTGGCGGCGGAAGCGCGCGAGGTGTTCGATGTGTCCGGTGCGGGCGATACGGTGCTGGCGCTTCTAGCCTTGGGCTTGAGTGCTGGCGGCGACCTGAGCGCAGCCGCGACGATTGCCAATGCCGGGGCCGGCATCGTCGTTGCGAAAACGGGAACAGCCGTTGTGCATCCCGACGAATTGTCTAGCGCGATCAGGTCGTCGGCGATGAAGGGCGCGCAGGACAAAATCATGTCGCGCGACGCGGCGATGGACTTGGCCTCGCGCTGGCGGGCCAAGGGCCTCAGCGTCGGGTTCACAAACGGATGTTTCGATCTTCTGCATCCGGGGCATGTTTCGTTGCTGACCCAGGCGCGCGGGGCGTGCGACTGCTTGATCGTCGGGGTCAATGGCGACGCTTCGGTGCGCAGGCTTAAAGGCCTAGGCCGCCCGGTCAATTCCGAGATGGCGCGCGCCGTCGTTTTGGCGGCGCTTGAGACTGTCGCCGCGGTCGTGTTGTTTGACGAAGATACACCTCTGAAGTTGATCGAAGCGATCAGACCCGATGTACTCGTCAAAGGCGCCGACTACGCGATCGAGGCCGTTGTCGGCGCGGAGTTCGTGAAGGCGAACGGTGGGCGCGTCGTGTTGGCCGAGCTTGTGCCGGGGCAAAGCACGACCGGAGTGATTCAGCGCATGGACGGCGCGCCCTAGTCTATTTCGGCGAACGCTTGGCCAAGATGCGCTGCAGCGTTCTGCGATGCATGTTCAAACGTCGCGCCGTTTCCGAAACGTTTTGTCCGCAGAGTTCGTAGACGCGCTGAATGTGTTCCCAGCGAACGCGATCGGCCGACATCGGATTCTCGGGCGGCGCGGGTTTTGCGTTGGCGTGCGCAAGCAGCGCGTTGGCGACATCGTCGGCATCTGCGGGTTTCGACAGATAATCGATGGCGCCGTGTTTTACCGCCGCGACCGCGGTTGCGATATTGCCGTAGCCGGTCAGCATGATGACGCGCGCGTCGGGCCGCTGCTGATGCAACATTTCGACCAGGTCGAGGCCGTTGCCGGATTGGCCGAGTCGCAGGTCGACGACGGCGAAGGCGGGCGGCGCTTTGCGCGAGATTGCCAATGCCTCGTCGACGGTCTCGGCTGTCGAGACGATGAAGCCGCGCGCTTCCATGGCGCGCGCAAGGCGCAATCGGAAAGGGGCGTCGTCGTCGACGATGAGAAGACTTTTGTCGGGCAGTCCTTCGGCTGACAGAACCACGGGTGTTCCTTGTCCTTGATGGCGGCGATTGTTTCGAACAGGTCGGGCAGGAATATAGGTGTCAACGCCGTGCGAGGCCAGCCCGAGAACTGCTGTTATCCTCTTGAATTGGAACGATTCTCAAGACTTCTTCGCGGGAATGTCACGCGGACCACGGCGCCACCGCCTGACTTATTGCCGAAGGTGACGGCGCCGCCGGTGCGTTCGATCAGCGTCTTGGCAATGAAAAATCCCAACCCAAGACCTGCATGGCCGTCGGCATGGGCATTTGAGATCGTACCGCCCGGGACGGCTTCGGCGGCCGGTGTGGCGCGCGAGGTGACATAAGGCTCACCCAAGCGGGTCAGGATGGCCGCGTCGAAGCCTGTTCCATCATCGGAAATCGAAAGGTCGATGCGGTCGTCGTCCCATGTGGCGTCGATTGTGACTTTCGTCTCGGCGAAGTCGACGGCGTTTTCGATCAGATTTCCCAAGCCGTGAACGACCTCCGGGGCGCGCATGACCGTAAGGGTGCCAGGCGTTTTGGTGTGGACTTCGATGTCGATTCCGAAGCCGCGATGAGGCTCGGCGATTTCGTCGATGAGGGCAGGTAGCGGCAAGCGTTGGGCGACGGTTTCCTCGGTCGTGTCTTGCTGGGCGAGGCGCGAGAGGATTTCCCGACAGCGCTCGGCCTGGCTGCGCAGCAAGCGAACGTCTTCGACCCACGGACTCGCCGGGGGCATGTCGCGTTCGAGTTCGCGAGCGACGACCGCAATAGTACCGAGTGGCGTGCCGAGTTCGTGGGCCGCCGCAGCTGCCAGCGCGCCCAGATCGGACAGGCGCTGTTCGCGCGTCAAGGCCGATTGAGCGGCGGCGAGGGCTGCCTGCATGCGACGCGCTTCGTCGGCCGTGCGCCAAGCGTAGATCAAGCAAAAGCCGATGCCGAGCGTCAGCGATATCCAGCTGCCGGCCAAGTAAAGCGGCGGCAGCAATAGTGGATTTTGCGGATCCCACGGCAACGGCCAGTGAAAGACAGAAATGAAAGAAATACCCCCGAATGCGAGTAGGGCTAGAAGCAGCGTGGCACCCAGGCTCATATTCGTCGCCGAGATGACGACCGGCGCGAGGAACAGCAAGGCAAACGGGTTTTCGATGCCGCCGGTCAGCGCCAGCATCGAGGTCAATTGCAGAATATCGAAGGCCAGATGGGCCGCGGCCTCTCTTTCGCTCAGGACGTGGACGTTGGGATAATAGAAAAACAGCGCGGTATTGAATGCGACGGCAACCGCCACGACCGCGATGCATTGGCCGATCGGCATTTCGTATTTCAAACCGAAGAACACGATCACAACGGCGACGATCTGGCCGATGATGCTCAAAGAACGGACAGATACGAGCGTTCGCAGGCGTACGCTGGGACCGGCGCTCGAGCCTTCGGTGCTGAACAGGGCAGAGGAGAAAAACGCGGGCTCTGGCCTTGGCCGGTCAACCGAAAATTGGGGGCGCGCTATGCGATCGGTGTCTATTTGGATTTCGCCTTCTTTAGCAAGTTCACGATGGCGCTCGACCCATTGCGTTCGGCAATTTCCAGCGCGCTTGCGCCCCCTACATCGGTTTCGTCAAGGTTGGCACCGCGTTCGACAAGCAGCTTGACGATTTCGGCGCGTTGAAGCCGGACCGCTTTGATCAGGGCGGTCTCGCGCAAGGCGCCGGGCTCGTCGATGTCGGCCTTGTGATCCAGCAAGTACGTCACGATGTCCAAATCGCCGTTCGCCGATGCGAGCGTCAGCGCCGTGGTTTCGTCCTTCTTGCTTTTGTCGTCGGGCCGTGCCCCGTTTTCAATGAGCAATTTGACGACATCCAGACTGCGTGCGGCGACGGCCATAACGATGAGCGGCGTGCCGTCGATCGAGCGGGCGTGGACGGAAGCTTCTCCCAACAGAGCCTCGTTGGTTTTTTCGACCGATCCCTCGCGCACCGCTTCGACAATCGGTGCGTCGCCGAACAGGTCCGGCAACTTCGCCTGCGCAGTCGCGCTGGCGAAGAAGAACAGACTCAACACGGCGGCATATCCACCAAACGAGATCGAGCGGCGAAACGTCTTCGGCATGTCAGACACTCTCGGGGACCGGGTGGCCCTTCACTGCCGCATGCTATCAGCCAAAGGGGTGCTGTTGAACAGGCGGCCGGATGGTTGGCTGTACGACTGCGAATTGCGAGGGATTCCGCCGGGTGCGCGGTTGAGTCGGCGCCCGGCATTCAGCGGGTATTAAGGCTTGGTTGCTAGAAGGAAGAATTATCCAAAAGGGATCGTCGGCCGACCATGGGCAAGGGTGGAAATGGGAAGCGGCGTTTGCCGTCGCGCTCCGGGGCCCGGAAGGCACGGCACGAAGCCGACTCGCTGGAAGGCGAGCGCGGCAGACGGCGTTGGCGGGTCGCGCACGGCTTTGCTCTTGCGGCGATTTGGATCGGCGTCGGGGTCGCTGCGTTGCTGGCATTCTTTGCAGCCGATCTACCGTCCACGGAAGGGTTATGGCGGCAGGAGCGCACGCACGCCGTCACCTTGCTTGATACAAACGGGCGTTTGATCGCGCGCCGCGGAATCGACTCAGGCCTTCCTGTCACTCTGCTCGATCTGCCTCCGTTCGTGCCTCAAGCGGTGCTGGCCAGCGAGGATCGGCGCTATTATTCGCATTTTGGCTTGGATTTTTGGGGCTTGGGCCGGGCGGCTTGGGTCAATTTGCAGGCGGGGCACGTCGTGCAGGGTGGATCGACGATCACTCAGCAGTTGGCCAAGAACCTGTTCCTCAAGCCCGAGCGTACGCTGTCGCGAAAAATTCAAGAAGCGCTGTTGGCGGTCTATCTGGAGATGTCGTTCTCCAAAGACGAAATTTTGGCGATCTATCTCAACCGGGTTTATTTCGGCGCGGGGGCGTATGGCATCGATGCGGCGGCGCGGCGCTACTTCAACAAGCCGGCGTCGCGGTTGACGCTTGTGGAAGGTGCAATCCTGGCGGGGCTGTTGAAAGCGCCAACACGGTATTCCCCCGTCAACGGTATCGAATTGGCGCAGACGCGCGCGAAGCTGGTTCTTTCGGCGATGGTCGATGTCGGGTTCATCACGGCGGACCAGCGCGACGACGCCCTGCGCACGCGGCCTAAACTCGCGACCGGCGAGGCCATTCAAGGCAATCAGTATTTCGCCGATTGGGTGATGGAGCAACTGCCTGGGCTTGTCGGGCGTCCGGATTTCGATCTTGTGGTCGAGACGACACTCGACCTCGATATGCAACGATCGGCGGAAGAGTCGGTGGTAAAACTGCTGCGCGAGAAGGCCTCGGACAACGAGCAAGGTGCGTTGATCGCGATGACGACCGACGGCGGGGTGCGTGCACTTGTCGGCGGGCGTTCCTACATCCGTTCGGAATTCAATCGCGCGACGCAGGCCAAGCGTCAGCCGGGCTCGGCGTTCAAACCCTTTGTTTTTTTGGCGGCACTGGAAGCCGGCCGAACCCCGACGTCGCGGGTCGTCGACGCGCCGGTGACCTATCGTGGATGGACGCCCGCGAATTATTCCGAAAAGCACGAAGGCGACATGACGATGGGCGATGCGTTGTCGCGCTCGATCAATACGGTCGCGGTCAGCCTTTGCCTTGAACTGGGGCCCGAAACCGTGGCGCAAGCCGCGCGGCGGATGGGCATCGTCTCGAATTTGGCGGCGGTGCCTTCGTTGGCGCTGGGGACGTCGGAAGTCACGTTGGCAGAGTTGGTCACGGCCTACGTGCCGTTCGCGACCGGCGGGCGCGGCGCGATCGCGCATGGCGTCAGGCGTGTCAAAGCCGTCGACGGCGCGACACTGTACGAGCGGGCGGGGTCCGGCCTTGGGAAACTGATTGATGCCAATGTTGCCGGGGCGATGAACCGCATGTTGTCGAATGCAATCCATACCGGCACGGGTAAGGTTGCCGCGCTTTCGGGGCGGCCTTCGGCGGGTAAGACGGGAACGTCGCAGGATTTCAAGGACGCCTGGTTCGTGGGTTATACGCGCCAGCTTGTTACCGGCGTGTGGGTCGGCAACGACAACAACGCACCGATGGTCAAGTCGATCCGCGGCGGAACACTGCCAGCGTTGATGTGGAAGTCGTTCATGGAGCGGGCCTCGGCGGGACTGCCGGTTCTGCCGCTACCGGGCACCGATGTCGTGGATCCGCCGGAACAGCCCCAGCACGACGTGTCCGACTTCGACAAGCTGCTGGTCGGGCTGTTCGATGAGCCGCGCGGCGGCGGCAACGCCAAGCAGAACTAACTCAAGCTGCCCGGCTGCGTTTGGGCTTTTGCACGTTGTATCGGTGCAGTTCCGTGCCGTTCTCGCGCAACCAGGTTTGCGCCGCTTGGGCGTCGTTTTCTCCGACCAAACGATCGACCAAGCGCCAGAAGCGCGTGCCGTGGTTCATTTCCTTTAGGTGCGCGACTTCGTGGGCAACGACATAGTTGAGCACGAAGTTCGGCGCCATGATCAGGCGCCAAGACAGCGAAATCGCGCCGGTGGTCGAACACGAGCCCCATCGGCTGGCGGCATCCCGCACGGTGATGCGTCCGGCTTTGACGCCAAGCTCGGCGGTGAGGGCAGTGACGCGGCGCAGAATGTGGCTGCGCGCTTGTTTCTTCAACCAGTCCTCAACCCGACGCGGCGCGTGTTCGCGGCGGCCGGAGATGCGGATCGTGCGCCGCGTGCAATCGTTGTCGATCCAAACGGTGCCCAGACGATCGGGGCTCAGGCGCAAGACGTACAGCGCGCCTTTGAAGAGCACGGTGTCGCCGGGCTCGAGGTGGACCGGCGTCGGCACGCGCGAGAGGTGGTCGGCGATCCAGTCGCCTTCTTGGCGGGCGAAATCCAATGCTTTGTGGACCGAGCGTTCGCTGGGGGCGACCACGGCAACTTCGCCCGTCGATGGGTGTACTTTGACGATCAAACGGCGCGCGCGGGGGTTCAGACGAACGCTAACAGGGACCGACTTGCCCCCAATTCTCAACGTCTCGTCATGCGACCGTCTTTTCACTGGCTTCGCCCCTCACTCAATTCGGGTTACACTCGATCTTCACTCGACAGACACCGTGCTCACCGCCAGACTTTCGACCATGACCGACCGACCCCGATTTCATTTGGCCTTCCCGGTTCACGACCTCAACAAAGCGCGCGCCTTTTACGGCGAATTGCTCGGTTGTCCTGAGGGACGATCGGCACCCGAATGGATCGATTTCGACTTCTTCGGACACCAGATTGTGGCCCATCTGACGCCTCCCGGACGGGCAAGGGAAGGGGCAAATAAAGTTGACGGAAAAGATGTTCCCGTGCGGCATTTCGGTGTCATCCTTACCCCCTCAAAATTCAAGGAAATAGCGGAAAAACTGCGGTTTTCCGGCATCCAGTTTCTGATCGAGCCGCAAACACGGTTTCACAACTCGCCGGGCGAGCAAATGACCCTGTTCATCACCGATCCGTCAGGTAATGCCATCGAATTCAAGGCGTTCGCCGACGATCGAATGGTGTTTGCAAAATTTTAAGAAGCGATCCGTTTCTTAATACCAGATTAGGGTTAACGAAGAGTTAGCCCTAACAAACTTTCCAGCGTGTCGAGCGCGGCGTCTGCACGTTCGACTTTGATCGTCGTCATGCCCATGTCGCGCGCCGGTTTCAGATTGATTCCAAGGTCGTCGAGATAGATGCAGCGGCTGGGATCGACGGCGAGGGTTTCGACCATCATTTGATAGATTCTGGGGTCGGGTTTTCGAATGCCGACTTTCGACGATTCGATGACGTGTTGGAATAAAGCCATCGCCTCGTCGACGCTTTGGTCGCGCCAGGCGTTTGCCGGGTTGTCGGATTTCACATTGTTGGTGATGCATCCGGTTTTGAAACGGGCGGCGATGCGACGCAACGCTTCACGCATTGACGGGCGCACGGCGCCATGGAGGCAGGCCAGCACTTCCCGCCCCGGCAGCTCGAAGCCCATTGCGCGGGCTTCGTCGGCGAATGCGGTGTCAAAACCGTCAAGGCCGATCTCGGAGCGTTCAAAACGTGCCCATGCGTTCGTGTGTGGGTTGGTGGCGTTGATGCGGCGGACGAGGTCTTTGGGCAGGCTGCGGGCGCTTTCCAGACGATTGAAGGCCTCGAAAGGACTTTCGGTGATGACGCCACCGAAATCGAAAATCACCGCTTCCATCATTGTGCAAATCCCCAAGTACCGATGGCCGGGCATAGCACGTTTTCAGGGCACTTGCGGCCCTATGTCCCTTGTGAAAGTTTGGCCCAGCGCCGCTATATCGCGACCATTGCTTATTCGATTCAAGGACCGATTCTCATGGCTCAGTCCAGTTCACCGCCCCAACCAAGGCCGCGTTCGCCGCACCTGCAAATCTATCGCTGGCCTGTCACGATGGGGACGTCGATCCTGCATCGTCTCACTGGATTCGGCCTGGCGCTGGGAACGTTGATTTTGGCGTGGTGGCTTGTGGCGGCGTCGATGGGTGCGGAGACCTATGGCGTGTTTGAGGGTGCGGCCTTTCATTGGTTCGGACGCCTCGTGCTTTTCGGGTTCACGCTGGCGCTGGTCTTTCATTCGCTCAATGGTGTGCGGCACCTGTTTTGGGATTTGGGGCGCGGGTTCGAGGTTTCGACCGCCAATGCGAGCGGCATTGCAGTCTATGTGCTGACGCCTTTGCTGACGCTGGCGATTTGGCTGTTGGCCTATAGTTCGATGGAGGCTCGCTGATGAGCATTCAAACGCCGCTCGGCCGTGTGCGCGGGCTTGGTTCGGCGAAGGCAGGCGTGGAACATTTTTGGCATCAACGGGTCACCGCGGTGGTTCTTGCGCCGCTAACGTTGTGGTTCGTGTGGTCGGTTGCGCGCTATACCGGCGCGCCGCATGCGGAGGTCGTCACCTTCCTCGGCAATCCGTTCAATGCGACCGCGATGTTGCTGTTCGTCGCGGCGGGTCTCTATCATATGTCGCTCGGCGTGCAGGTGATCATCGAGGATTATATCGGGCGCGAAATTCTCAAGCTCGCGTTGCTTCTTCTCAACAAGTTCGCGGCGGTTGCGATCGGCACGATGTGCGCGGTCGCGGTGTTGCGCATCGCGATCTCGGGATCCTGACGATGGCTTCCTATCCGATATCCGATCACACATTCGACGTCGTCGTCGTCGGCGCCGGTGGTGCCGGCCTGCGCGCAACGCTAGAGGCGGCGCGGCATGGTCTGAAGGTCGCGAACATCACGAAAGTGTTCCCAACACGCAGCCATACCGTTGCCGCGCAAGGCGGCATTTCGGCGGCGCTCGGCAATATGGAACCCGACGACTGGCGTTGGCATGTGTACGACACCGTCAAGGGATCGGACTGGCTGGGCGACCAAGACGCGATCGAATATCTGTGCCGCAATGCGGCCGAGTCGGTTTACGAGCTCGAACACTTCGGCGTGCCGTTCAGCCGGACCGAGGAGGGCAAAATCTATCAGCGCGCCTTCGGCGGCATGACGAAGGAATTCGGCAAGGCGCCGATCCAACGTACCGCCGCCGCCGCGGATCGCACGGGGCATGCGATCCTGCATTCCCTCTATGGACAGAGCCTGCGCCACGATGCGGAGTTCTTCATCGAGCACTTCGCGCTTGATCTGATCATGGACGAGGGGCGCTGCCGCGGCGTGATGTCGTGGTCGCTCGACGACGGATCGATCCATCGTTTCCGGGCGCAGCGTGTGATCCTGGCAACCGGCGGGTATGGCCGGGCCTATTACACCTGCACCTCGGCGCACACGTGTACGGGCGACGGCAATGCGATGGTAATGCGCGCTGGCCTGCCGTTACAGGATATGGAGTTCGTGCAATTCCACCCAACCGGCGTCTACGGCGCGGGAGTCTTGATCACCGAGGGCGCGCGCGGCGAGGGCGGCTATCTGACGAATTCAAGCGGCGAGCGCTTCATGGAGCGTTACGCGCCCAATGCGAAGGATTTGGCTTCGCGCGATGTGGTCAGCCGGGCGATGACGATCGAAATTCGCGAGGGCCGGGGTGTCGGCCCGCACAAGGACCATGTCCACCTTCATCTCAGCCATCTCGATCCGAAGATTCTTCACGAGCGGCTGCCTGGGATTTCCGAATCCGCACGTATTTTTGCCGGCGTCGACGTGACGAAGCAGCCGATCCCAGTGCTGCCGACGGTCCACTACAACATGGGTGGTATCCCCACGAACTATCACGGCGAAGTTTTGACGCTCAAGGACGGCAATCCCGATACAATCGTGCCGGGGCTTATGGCGATCGGGGAAGCGGCTTGCGTGTCGGTGCATGGGGCGAATCGACTGGGTTCGAACTCGCTGATCGACTTGGTCGTTTTCGGGCGTGCTGCCGGGTTGAAGTGCGCGGCCGACGTGAAAGCGAACGAGCGGCAGGCGGAACTGCCGAAAGGCGCGGGCGACAATGCGCTGGCGCGGTTCGATCGTTTTCGCAACGCCAAGGGCGAAACACCCACAGCGCGGCTGAGGTTGCGCATGCAGCAGGCCATGCAAAATCACTGCCCCGTATTCCGATTTGGGGACGAGTTGCGCAAGGGCTGCAATCTGATGGCGCAGGTTTTCAAGGAGATGGCGAACATCGACGTGAAGGATCGCTCGATGATTTGGAATTCGGATTTGGTCGAAACCTTGGAATTCGATAACCTGATCGCGCAGGCCGTCGTGACGGTCCAAAGTGCGGTCAATCGCGAGGAAAGCCGTGGCGCGCATGCGCGCGAGGACTTCCCCAAGCGCGACGACGAGACGTGGATGAAGCACACGCTGGCGTGGTTCGACGACAAGACCGGCAAAACGCGGATTGATTACCGGCCTGTCCATACCTACACGATGTCGAACGACATCGAGTACATCGCACCCAAGGCCAGAACCTATTGAAGGTTCTGGTTACCGGCGGATCGGAAGGGATTGGCCTGGCAATCGCGGCCGGGGCTGTGAAGTCTGGCGCCGAGGTCGAGATTTGGGCGCGACGCGAGGGCAAGCTTGCCGAAGCCTTGAAGGCGCTGGGTGCGGGCACGTCGCGTGCGGTCGATATCGGTGACCCGGTTGCCGTGCGTGCCGCCGCAGAGCGTTATATCGCCGCCAACGGCGCGCCGGATCGTTTGTTTCAGTGCGCCGGGTTTGCAGTTGCCGCGTTTGTCGATCAAGTGCGGGACGAAGATATCGAACGCTTGCTGAATGTGAACGTGGCGGGCGCGATGCACGTGGCCCGCGCGTTCGCGCCCACCATGTCGGAGCGGCGAGGTGGCGCAATCGTGTTGACGGCGTCCGACTTGGGTTATGTCGGCCTGTTCGGTTGGTCGGTCTATGCCGCAACCAAACACGCTGTCGTCGGCTTTGCATCCTCGCTCAGAAACGAGTTGAAGCCGTTCGGCGTCAGCGTGCAGGCGCTGTGTCCGCCGGCGACGCAGACGCCGGGCTTCGAAAAGGAGAACGAAACGAAGCCACGCTCGGTGCGCAAGGCCGAGGAGGCGGGTGGCGTGATGTCGGCCGCGGCGGTGGCTGCTGCAGCGTGGAAACGCTGCGGGCGAAGCGGGCTTTACATCATTCCCAATCGCGCCTCGCGGATTCTGTTTGCGCTGTCGCGTGTTTCGACCGATCTTGCGCAGTCGTTCGTGCGCGCGCCTGGGCCTGGTGAGCCGCGCTGAGGAGTGCGGCCGTGAACTTCGAGCCAAAATTGAATGCACCGGTGCCGATCCAAATTCATTTGGCGACCGTGATCCCCGCCTTCGTCATCGGAACGTGGCTGATTTTCATTTCGCCCAAGGGCGCGCCGTATCATCGCGCACTCGGTTACGCCTATTTGGTATTGGTGAGCATCGCGGCGCCATGCTTGGAACCTTTATCGGCGGGATACTGATTGCCGGCGGGTTAACTTTCCTGCCCGGGCGTGTGATGTACAACGTCTTCTTCGGGTGACGAGCGCTACAGCGAATCGGCGAATCCCGCCATAATCGCGCCTCGTGCGGCGGGTTAGGCTGTTCGCGCGTTCGAATTTTCTTCTTGAGGATTTCCCATGGCCATTCTGTCCGATGCTGCGGCGCGCGCGCCCGGGTTGAAGTTTTTGCTCGTCGCGTTGATTACCATCGCGATGTCGGTGCCGCTGTTCTTCGTTTTCATCGCGTTGGCGGACCGGCGCGAGTATGCGAATACGGCGGCGATGGACATCGCGCGCGGATGGGGCGGGTCTCAGATCGTCGGCGGACCGGCACTTGCGATCCCCTATGTGGTCACCGAAAGCCAACGCAACGCCGAGGGCATCGCCACGAGCGTCGATGTCAGGCGTGTTGCCGTGTTCCTGCCGAAACTGCTCACGGCGAAAGCGAACACGGAAACCGCCACGCGCTCGCGCGGGATATTCGAGGTCAACGTCTATACGGCCGATCTCGTGCTCGACGGGACCTTCGGCGCGCCCGATTTCAGCCAACTCGGTTTCACGCCGAAGTCGATCGTATGGGATCAGGCGGTGCTGCTTCTGTCGATCTCCGACCTGCAAGGGTTGAGCGAGAATGTGTCCGTGTCGTGGGGGACGACGAAGGCAGTCGTGCCGTTCCGCCCAGGGTTGCTTTCAGAACTCGCGGCGTTTTCCGGTATAAATGCGCGTGTCGCGCTGACGCCGTCCGGCGGGGAGGTGCCGTTCTCGATCGCCGTCAAGTTGCGCGGGACGAACGATCTGCAGTTTTCCGCCGCGGGCGAAACGACCGAGGTCAGTGCCAAAGGAAATTGGCCACATCCGAGCTTTCAAGGGAACTTCCTTCCGGTGACACGCGACATATCGGGAGAGGGTTTCAGCGCGGCATGGAGAGTTCCGCATCTGGCGCGCAATCTTCCGCAAGCCTCGCCCACATCCGACAATCTTCTGGGCGGCCTCAATTCGGCGATTTTCGGCGTGTCATTCTACCAACCGGTCAATTTCTATCTGCTGGTCGAACGCGCTTTGAAATACGCGATTCTGTTTATCGGTCTGGCGTTCTTGTCGTTCTTTCTGATCGAGACACTGTCGGGCGCGCCCATTCACGGCGTGCAGTATCTTCTGATCGGAGGCGCGCAGGTGGTGTTCTATCTCCTGTTGCTGTCGCTTTCCGAACAGATCGGCTTTGACCTTGCGTATTCGGCTGCGGCCGCTTCGACCGTGATGCTGATCTCATTCTACGCTTGGTCGTCGCTGAAAAGCGCTATGCGAGGGCTTGTCGTGTTTGCCGTGCTGAGCGTGCTTTACGCGCTGTTGTTCTTGCTGCTGAAACAGGAGGACTATGCCCTCGTCATCGGCGCGTCTGCGGCGTTCGCGGCAATTGCGGTGACGATGTATGTTACGCGCAATGTCGATTGGTACCGGTCGGGTCAGAAAGCGGCGGTCGGTTTCGGAATCACGCGCGAGTGACGCCGGAGCCGGTTAGGGTCGTCGCAAAGCCGCGGCGAGTTCGGGACCGCGCGCTTTGCGCCAGGAAACGCAGCGGTCGACCGTTTCACGCGCGTTGGCAAATACGCGCGGGGCGCCGACCAACTCCTCTACCATCGGCTTGAAGAACCAGTCGATCTCGGCATGTGCGCCGTCGGTGCAGAGTTTTGCCGTTAGGCCAATGAAGCGCGAACGGCCTTCTTTCGGCACGGGTTCGCTCAAGCGTTTGAAGTCCTTGCGCAACCAAGCCCAGGCGCCCGGGCGCCGTTCAGCATCTGCGAAGACCTCTCGCAGATAAGTGCGGGTTTCGCGCACGGTCAAGGCGCCCGAGGCCACGAATTCCTCGATCTCCGCGATCGCTTCCGGGGCACGGGCGGCCGTCAGCGCCTCGATCGCGGCAATACGAAACTCGGCTTCCGACGAGGCCTTGATTGCCGACATCGCGTCGCGCGCGACCGGCGCCGCGCCGCTGAAGAGTGCCGCCCAAAGTGCTGCCGGTAGAAGCTCGGGTGGAATGTCCGAGCCGGCTTGGGAGGACGCCCGCGCTCGAAGTTTTTCGCTACCCTTGGCCGCGAGCGACGATAAGGCGACCGGGTCGCGGGCCGCTTTGGTGGCGAGTTCGGCAAGAGCGGCGCGCATGAGTGCGTCCGAGGGGTGCTCGCGCCGTCTTGGTTCCGGACCCAATTTAGCCATTCGCGGCGATGCCCATGCTCGGATCTTTTGTTCGAACAGCCCCAAGTCCGCCTTGGTCAGCATGTCGCCGCGAATCTCGGTCAAGAACTCAGTGATGCTTTCGATCGCGTCCCACGTTCCGGCGCTGCCGACGGTTTGCAAGGTGGCGAGATACAGGTTCGCGTCCGCATCTCCGGCGCGGAAAGCGGCGCGCAGGCTATGCAGGAGCGCGATTTGTTCGGCCGGCGTCATCTTCGGCGCGAGCGCGCTCAAGGCTTGCCAATCGTGGCGTGCCATCGAGAAGCGGTAGTAGCCGGCGCCGCCGGCGTTCGGAAACGGCACCGTGCCGCACTGGCTCTTCAGGGTAATTGTCGTCGCCGGTCCGTTCACCATCGTGCAAAACTGTGCCGTGTTTCTTGCGAGACTGCGCATGCACACCGGAATAGACCACCGGCGTTTGTCATTGACGTTCTGCGTGCCGAACGCGGATTGGAAGACTGAGACTTCCAAATCGCGGTCACGGCAGGTCGATTGCGTTCGTATGAGCGGCACGCCGGGCTGATTCAAGAACGATTCGAAGGCGGGAACGATGTCGGGCTTGCCCGAACCTTGGGCGAGCGAGTTCATGAAGTCGCGCACGTCGGCGGTGCCATGGGCAAAACGGCGCATGTGGGTGCGCACGCCTTCGCGAAAAGCATCCGGACCGAGATAGGATTCGAACATGGCAAGGATCGCGCCGCCCTTATCGTATGTCAGGCCGTCGAAAGCATTGGCGATGTCGTCGTTCGATTCGATCGGCTGCCTGATCGCGCGGGCGGTCGACAGGGAATCAAGGTCCATGACTTCGAGTGCGTCGCGGAGTGTTTCGCGGTCGAACTCGCCTTGCGGCCAAACGGCGCCGGACGCCTTGTTGCCCATCCAGCTGGCGAAGGATTCGTTCAACCAAATGTCGTTCCACCATTTTGGCGTGACCAAGTCGCCGAACCATTGATGAGCGACTTCGTGAGAGTGAAGCAGTGTGAAATATCGTTTCTGCTGCACCGATGCGGCGTCGTCGAGCAAGATGCCGCGTTCCGTGTAAGTGATGGCGCCGGCGTTTTCCATGCCGCCGGCGCTGAAGTTCGGCGGCGCGATCAGATCGAGCTTTGGATAGGGAAAGGGTACCGCAAAATAATCTTCCAGGTAGCGCACCAATACAGGCGTTTGTTCAAGTGCATGGCGCATGCGATCGCCTTTGCCTTCGACGGTGATGCCGCGCAGCGGGATAGGGTTGGGGCGCGTTTTCCAAGGCGGAATGGTCGGTCCCGGCGCAACGTCGTAGGGCCCGACCGCAAAGGCGATCAGATAGGTCGGCAACGGCAGGGTCGTGGCGAAAACGGTCTTCTTGAAACCGTCGACGGTGTCCATTTCCGTTTCAGACGGTGTGTTGGCGACAACGGCGTCGGCCTTGCGCGAGGTGATGGAAATATCGAATGGTGTTTTGAAGCGCGGCTCGTCGAAGCTTGGGAATGCCCGGCGGGCGGAAATCGATTCGAATTGGGTCCACGCGTACTTGTTGCCGCTGTCGGTCATGGAGGTCAGAGCAACCGGCGCGGACTCGAATTCCGCGTTGAACGCTAAGCGCAACGTCGCCCGGCCCTTTGGCAGCTCTCGACCGAAGGTTAGGCGCGCGACGCCGCTGTCGTGGACTTGAGCATAGGCCGCCTTAACGGCCGAGCCGTCGGCCAAACGCGCGGTCGCGCTGTCGATCGTCAATTCTCGTCCATGCAGGTAGATCGTCTTATGTGGCGCCTTGAGGTCCAAATCGATTTCGACGGTACCGGCGTATTTGGGCCTGTCCGGTACAATCGTTAAGTCGAGACGATAGCGCCGCGGGATTGCCGTGTCGGGGAGCTGACCCAGAGGTGCCTTGGGATCTTCGACGATGCCAGTGCCCGGCGTGGTCACCGGCGCTTTCGTAGCGTCGCAGGCGGCGATTAATAGGAAGGCGCCTGCGACGGCAAATCGAACGATGAAGCGCATTGTGATCCTCAAGCGATAGGTTGGGCGCGACATTAAGGGTTGGCTTCGAAGATATGTACACGGTGGACGCGCGGTTCGCCCGGCTGTAAACTTTAAATCGCGTTGATATTCCCCCACTCTTTAGAGTCGAGCCGTCGCACATGGTGCAACTGTCGCTGCCGAAAAACAGCAAGGTCAAACCCGGAAAATCTTGGCCTGTGGCTGCGGGTGCCAAGCGGCAAAGACAGTTCAAGGTCTATCGTTGGAGCCCCGACGACGGGGAAAACCCGCGTTTGGATACGTATCAGATCGACCTCGACGCCTGCGGGCCGATGGTTTTGGACGCGTTGATCAAAATCAAGAGCGAGATCGATCCCACGCTGACGTTCCGGCGCTCCTGCCGCGAAGGCGTGTGCGGGTCGTGCGCGATGAATATCGACGGCTCGAACACGCTTGCCTGCACGAAAGCGATCAACGACGTGAAGGGGCCGATTGCGGTCTATCCGCTGCCTGCGATGGCTGTGGTCAAGGATCTCGTGCCCGACATGACGCATTTCTATGCGCAATACGCTTCGATCGAACCCTGGCTGAAGACGTCGACGCCGACGCCCGAAAAAGAGTGGAAGCAGTCGCCGGAGGACCGGCAGAAACTCGACGGGCTTTACGAGTGCATACTGTGCGCGTGCTGTTCGACGTCGTGCCCGAGCTATTGGTGGAACCAAGAGCGTTATTTGGGACCGGCGGTATTGCTGCAGTCCTATCGCTGGCTCGCCGATAGTCGCGACGAGGCGAAAGGCGAGCGGCTTGATAATTTGGAAGATCCCTTCAGACTTTATCGCTGCCACACGATCATGAATTGCGCGAGCGCGTGCCCAAAGGGATTGAATCCGGCGCAAGCGATCGGCGAGATCAAACAGATGATGCTCAAGCGTTCGGTCTGAGATGGCGGCGGTGCGCTTCGAAATCGAGTATCGCGCGGCGCGAGCGCAGTTTTGGTCGTTGGCCAAGGCGGCCGGCGCGCCCGTCGAGCACCACGCGAACGAAGCGGTGAGGGGACCGTACGGCGAAGCGCTTGTCACCGACGTGGCCTGGTTTGGCCCCATGGACGCGACACGCGTGTTCCTTTGTACATCCGGTATGCACGGACTTGAAGGGTCGGCGGGGTCTGCGGCGCAATGCGCCTGGTTGGCGGCAGGTCCAACATTGCCTCCGGACACCGCAGTCTGTTTGGTTCATGCTTTGAATGCTTGGGGCTTTGCGCATATCGCGCGATGCACCGAGAACAATGTCGACCTCAATCGCAACTTCATGGATTTCGGCGGAGCGTTACCCGTCAATCCATTCTACAAGCACATTTACGACGCGATCCGCTTGCCTCGTGTGGCGCCCGATACGCTTGGCGCGCTGATGGCGACACATCAGCGGTTGGTCGGCGAGTTGGGCCCGGCGCGCATGGCCTATGCGGTCAATGCGGGTCAGTACGAGGATGCGGAGGGCCTGGCTTATGGTGGCGATGGCGCCGAGTTCGGCCACCGCGTCGTGCGCGATCATGTGCTGCCCAAGCTGGCGGGCGCGCGAAAAGTCGGTATCCTCGATTGGCACACCGGCGTCGGCGCCTATGGTGAGGTCGCGTTCTTGCCGACAGCCGGCGTGGGTACGCCCGAGTGGGACCGTGCCGCGAAGTGGTGGGGGCGGGCGCGAGTCGACGGGTGGAAACGCTCATCGGCGGAAGCGGCCATCGAAGCGGACGAGTCCGAAGGCGGCTTGACGGTTCACAAGGACGGTCAGCTGCGCTTTGCCTTGCAACGCTTGTTGCCGAACGCCGAAGTCACGGGCGCCGTGATCGAATTCGGCACCGAAAAAGAAGGCGACCTCGCCAAACTCGTTCTGGTGACGATGTACGAACGCTGGTTGCGCTTCGTCGATCGCGGCGACCGGCATGCGCCGCAGCATCAACAGCATTTGCTGCTGGCGCTGTCGTGCTTTGCGCCGGACGACGAGGTGTGGCGTTCGCTTGTGTTGCGCGAAGGGCCGGCGCTGATGGACCAGGCGATTGCCGGACTTGCGCCCGATTAAGCGCTTTCAGCGACGACATCGACCATTGCCCGCGTTAGGGTCGCAAGGTCTTCGTCGGAGATCGTGAACGGCGGCGTCGTGTAGACGATGTTGCCGAAGGGCCTAATCCAAACGCCCTTGTCGATGAAGCGTTGACGCAGGGCGATGCGATCCAGTTGCTTAAGCTCGATCACGCCGATCGCGCCCTGGACGCGAACATCGCGCACGCCAGGCAGGCGGCGCGCGGGTTCCAGCGACATGCGGAGTACCGCTTCGATACGCGAGACTTGCTTCAAGCGCGGCACGCGTTCGAAAAGTTCGAGCGAGGCGTTGGCGGCGGCGCAGGCGAGCGCGTTTCCCATAAAGGTGGGGCCGTGCATCAACGCGGCGGCAGCGTCGTCGGAGAGGAAGCCGTCGAAGATTCGGTCGCTGGCGACGGTTGCCGCGAGCGGCAGCGTTCCGCCGGTCAGCGCTTTGCCGAGGCAGACGATGTCGGGCACGATGTTGGCCTGTTCCATCGCAAACATCGTGCCGGTGCGCGCAAAGCCGGTGAAAATCTCGTCCAGAATGAGAATGGCGCCGTGACGGCGTGCGATCTCGGCTACGCGCCGCAGCACTTGGGCGGAATGAAATTTCATGCCGGCGGCACCCTGCACCAGCGGCTCGACGATGACCGCCGCGACACGGTGCTTTTCGCGCTTGAGCAAATCGTCGAGTGCGTCGGTTTGAGCCGCGTCGCGCGGCAGCTCGACGACAAATTGCTCGGCGAGCGCGCCTTTGAACAGGGCATGCATGCCTTCGTCGGGGTCGCAGATCGCCATCGTGGCGAAGGTGTCGCCGTGATAGCCGCCCTTGAAGCTGACGACTTTGGTGCGGTTGCGTTCGCCGCGATTAATCCAAAATTGCATCGCCATCTTCAATGCGACTTCGACGGCTACCGATCCCGAGTCGGAGAAGAACACGCGGTTCAAATCGCCGGGCAGCAGGCGAGCCAGACGTGTGGCGAGCTTGTAGGCTTGTTCATGCGCCAAGCCGCCCAGCATGACGTGGGGTAGTGATTCGAGTTGACGCGCAACCGTGCTTGCGATGTGGGGATGACTGTAGCCGTGCGCGACCGTCCACCAGGAGGCGACACCGTCGATCAGTTCACGACCGTCGGCGAGTTTGAGTCGAGCGCCGTTCGCACCCACGATCGGCAACGGGGCCGGTGCCGTCTTCATCTGCGCGTATGGCAGCCAAATGTGCGGCTGGCCCTCGGTCAGCCAGGCCGGTGATTGTCCGCTCACATGTCCATCGGCCGAATGCAAAGCTTGGCCCACAGCGCGTCGTCTTTTTCCTTGGCGGGATTGGCCGTGGTTAGAAGCTTGGGGCCGATGAAGATAGAGTTGGCGCCGGCGAGGAAGCAAAGGGCTTGCAATTCATCGCTCATGTGTTCGCGGCCCGCCGAAAGCCGCACGACGGACGACGGCATCATGATGCGCGCGGCGGCGATCGTGCGCACGAATTCAAAGCCCTCGATGGCGGCACTTTCGCCCAGAGGCGTGCCTTTGACTTTCATCAGCGCGTTGATCGGCACCGATTCCGGCGGTATGGCCAAATTCGCCAGCGTCACCAGCATGCCTATGCGGTCTTCGCGCGCCTCGCCCATGCCGACGATGCCGCCGCAACACACCGCCATGCCGGCGTTGCGCACATGGTCCAACGTGTCGAGGCGATCTTGCATCGTGCGGGTGGTGACGATTTTCTCGTAGTACTCGGGGCCGGTGTCGATGTTGTGATTGTAGTATTCGAGGCCCGCCTGGGCGAGACGCCGGGCTTGAGGTTGCGTCAGCATGCCCAGCGTCATGCAAGTTTCCATGCCGAGCGCTTTGACTTCGCGGATCATGTCGCAGAGCACGTCGATGTCGCGGTCCTTGGGCTCGCGCCAGGCCGCGCCCATGCAGAAGCGCGAGGCGCCGCCGGCCTTGGCTTGGGCGGCCGCTTGTTTCACTTCGTCGAGCGCCATCAGTTTTGTGGCCTTGAGCCCGGTGTCGAATTTCGCCGACTGGCTGCAATAGCCGCAATCCTCGGGACAGCCGCCGGTCTTGATGGAGAGCAGGGTCGACATCTGCACTTCGTTGGCATCGAAATGGGCGCGATGGACCGACTGGGCGCGGAAGATCAGATCGGCAAAGGGTAGGTCGAAGAGAGTGCGAGCGCCCGCTTGGGTCCAAACGGAAAGATCGCGCGCCGGGATTACAGCGGCTTTTGGTAGCGTACTCGCGGTGTCGAGGGTCATTTCAGCTCGCGATGGGAGGTCGAGAAATCGGGCGGCAGCATAGGTACGGGCGCGTGCGCGTCAAGGAAACCATTTCGGAGGATCCGTGCGGCGCGCGCGATTGTTCCCTCCGCCTCGCGATGGCTATGCATCAGACGAGTTAATTGGCGCGGCGTCGGATTAAGGCTTGATCACGATCCGCGTGCCGATGCGCACGCCGGCGAAGATTTCCTCGATCTCGGCGTTGCTGACGGCGATGCAACCCGCGGTCCAGTCGGGGTAGATGCCGGTCGCGTAAAGGGCGGCGATGGCGTCCGGCGTGCCGTGGATCATGATGGCGCCGCCGGGCGGCACTCCCCGTTTGCGCGCGGCGGCTCGGTCCGTTCTGTCGGGGTAGGAGATATGCAGCGACAGATGGAAGCTCGACCACGAGTTCTTGGCGTCGATGATGTAGCGGCCTTCGGGGGTGCGCGAATCGCCTTCCCGTTCATTGTCGCCGAGGGGATTGCCGCCGAGCGCGACGCGGTAAGTCTTGATTGCTTTCTTGCCCACGAAAAGCGTGAGGCTGCGTTTGGCTTTCTCAACGACGATCAAGTCGG
>JANOFM010000307.1:0-13765 GCA_031413635.1 Alphaproteobacteria bacterium
AATGATGCGCGTGTACTACGACCGCGATGCGGATGTGAATCTGATTAAGGGCAAGAAAGTCGCGATTATCGGCTTCGGCAGCCAGGGGCATGCGCATGCGCTGAACCTGCGCGATTCCGGCGCGAAGGAGGTTGTCGCGGCGCTGAGGCCGGGCGCGTCGGCGACGAAAGCTTCGGCGCAAGGCTTCAAAGTGATGGACGTCGCAGATGCCGCGAAGTGGGCGGATGCGATGATGATGGTCACGCCCGACGAGCTGCAGGCGGACATCTACAAGCAATCGCTGCATGCGAGTATGAAGCAGGGCGCGGCGTTGATGTTCGCGCACGGCTTCAACGTGCATTTCCGGTTGATTGAGCCGCGCGCCGATCTCGACATCTTGATGGTCGCTCCAAAGGGGCCTGGCCATACTGTTCGCTCGGAGTATCAGAAGGGTGGCGGCGTGCCGTGCTTGATCGCGGTCCACCAGGATGCGAGCGGAAACGCGAAGGAGCTGGGTCTGTCTTATGCCAGCGCCATCGGCGGCGGGCGCGCGGGCATTATCGAGACGAATTTCCGAGAAGAGTGCGAGACCGATTTGTTCGGCGAGCAGGTGGTGTTGTGCGGCGGCTTGGTCGAGTTGATCCGCGGCGGATTCGAGACGCTGGTTGAGGCGGGCTATGCGCCGGAGATGGCCTACTTCGAGTGCCTGCACGAGGTGAAGTTGATCGTCGATCTGATCTACGAGGGCGGGATCGCGAACATGAATTATTCGATTTCGAACACTGCGGAGTACGGCGAGTATGTGACGGGACCGCGGATCATTACCGAACAAACGAAGGCCGAGATGAAGCGTGTGCTCGCCGATATTCAATCGGGCAAGTTCGCGCGCGATTGGGTTCTGGAAAACAAAGCGGGGCAGGCGAGCTTCAAGGCGACGCGCGCCAATCATGCCAAGCATCAGATCGAGGATGTCGGCGCCAAGCTGCGCGCGATGATGCCGTGGATCGCCAAGAACAAGCTGGTCGATCAGGCGAAGAATTGATGAAGCGTCCGGAAATACCGGCGTCGCCGTTCGACGGCGGATGTTTGTGCGGAGCCGTGCGGTATCGGCTGAACGCCCCGCCGATGGCGGTGAATGCGTGTCACTGCACCGATTGCAAAAAGCTGACGGGCGCTACCAATCTGCTGATGATCCTGGCTGCGCGCGAGGCGTTTGCGCATGAGGGCGGAGCGGTGGAGCGCTATCGCAAACGGGCGGATTCGGGCCGCGAGATCGATATCGTTCGTTGCGCCGCGTGTGGGGTACGGATGTGGCACGAGCCGTCGGCGGCGCCACATCTCATTTTTATCGCGGCCGGTACGCTCGACGATTCAAGTTGGGCCATTCCGACGTCGCATATCTGGGTCGAGAAGGCGTCGCCCGGCGTCACATTTCAAGATGACGCTTTGATTGCCGAAGGTCAGCCCGCCGATCGGCAGGCACTTTTCGATGCGTTCGATCGCGTTTATCCGTCGTGAGCTGACGGGCCGTTGCCGCCCGCGTCGCTTGACGCTAATACGGCGTCATTCTCAATGAAGACGAATGGGGTTTACGCTCATGCGCATCGGAACGCCGCTTTCGCCGTCCGCCATCAAGGTGATGTTCTTGGGCGCGGGGGAACTCGGCAAGGAAGTGGCGATCGAGCTTCAGCGGCTTGGGGCCGAGGTCATCGCGGTCGATCGCTACGCGAACGCGCCGGGTCAGCAGGTTGCGCATCGGGCGCATGTGATCGACATGACCGACGGCCAGGCCTTGCGCGATTTGGTGCTGAAGGAGCGGCCGCATCTGATCGTGCCGGAGATCGAGGCGATTGCGACGGACGAACTCGTGAAGATCGAGGCGGAAGGTTTGGCCCGTGTCATACCGACGGCGAACGCCGCGCATATCACGATGAACCGCGAACGCATTCGCCGATTGGCGGCGGAGGAATGCGGGCTGGCGACATCGCGTTATGCGTTTTGTTCGTCGCATGACGAGCTTCAGCGCGCGATCGACGATGGCGTGGGTTACACTTGTTTCGTCAAGCCTGTGATGTCGTCGTCGGGCAAGGGGCAGAGCAAGATCAAGGATCCCGATCAGGTCGCGAAGGCCTGGGATTACGCGATGGCGGCGGGGCGGGTGAAACAGGCGCGCGTGATCGTCGAGTCCGAAATCAAGTTCGATTTCGAGATTACATTGTTGACGGTGCGTCACGCGGGCGGCACGGCGTTTTGCGAGCCGATCGGTCACGTGCAAGTCGACGGCGACTATGTCGAATCCTGGCAACCACAAGCGATGTCGTCGATAGCGTTGGAGCGGGCGCGGGCGATGGCGAAGACGATCACCGACAAGCTCGGCGGCGCGGGCATATTCGGCGTCGAGCTGTTCGTCCAAGGCAATGAGGTTTGGTTCTCGGAGGTCAGTCCGCGGCCGCACGATACCGGCCTCGTCACGCTGGCGACGCAACATCAAAGCGAATTTGCGCTCCACGCGCGCGCGATATTGGGGCTGCCGGTCGATACGAGCTTGCGCTCGGCCGGCGCCAGCGCTGTGATCTATGGCGGGATGGAGGCCAAGGGCATCGCCTTCGAAGGCGTTGGCGAGGCGCTGGCGATCCCCGGCAGCGATGTGCGCCTGTTCGGCAAGCCCGAATCGTTCAAGAAAAGGCGCATGGGTGTGGCACTCGCAAGGGCCGAGACGGTCGACGTGGCGCGGTCACGCGCGAAGCAGGCGGCGGCGCTGGTCAAGCCGGTCGCGTCCTAGTTTGTCGCTTTGCAACTTGAAGCGCCGATACACCTAACGCTCAATCTTAGATTACATTCTTGCCCAAACGAGGGGCGGAGGGAGAATATCGTTCGGCGCAAACTCGATATGGATGACGCGCCGATGGCTCGGTGTTCGTGACGGTGACGAAGCGTGCAGCAGCAAGGGCCGCAACAGAAGGGCCGCTCCGGCGGGCGCTTTGCAAATCACTTCCTCGATTTCTTGCCGGCATGCGCCGACCTGATCCCGACGCAGGCGCCCTAGCCGGTGACTTCCCGGCACCACGCGCAAGGGGCCGTTGTCCAAGCCGCAGTCGTCGAGATGTAGACGGACGGCGAGCATTGCCTCCAGGATCGAGACCGGCGGCTGAACGTGCGGGACACCCGCCTTCGACGACCATGGGCCCCAACCTTCAATACTGTGCTGCTCGGTTACGGCAATCGATAGGTCCTGATGCCAGAGCACGGGCCAGTTGGCGCCCGGCGTTTTGTCGAAGAACAGTGCGCGGACTGGCAGTGCTTGCTCGCCTAAAACCGGTTCGACCAGAGCGCGGATGGCACACGACGCCGCCAAATCTTGAACGGCATGCGCCCGGAGGAGGTTTCGGCCGCCATAAACGGCGTCGTTCCGGCGGGCGCGGCTGATCTCTGCGTCGCCGAGTTCGGCCAAAAGACGATCGATTTCATAGGCAGAAATGACAGCCGGGACGATGGCAAAGCCGTCGCGCTCCAGGCCGGCCAATTGGGGCTTCAGGGCGGTGTTTGGGGCCTGCGTCAAGCTGGGCTCTTTGTTTCCGAATTCTTGCCGACCATTCGAATCGGGGCAGATTCTTCATGAGTCAAGGCAAAATATGCCGTTTCTCGTTGCGTAGCTTGGGTGTTTCGCACTAATGATTCTCTAGATGCGGCGTGAGCTTGGGCCAGAGTTTCATAAGGTCTTAACGCCGCGTCTTTATGGTGAATGCCGGCAAGCTAAGCTGGCGGCGTGAGGCAAAGACGGCATGGGTGACGTGCGGACAGCGAATGCGACGACGGAGGCCCTTGGCCGCCGCGCGCGTTTGCGTGTGCATGCACAATCTCATCGGTCTCTTCGGAATACGCTCGGACTGCTTCTTCTTACCTGCCCCTAGGCGCGCAAGCGGCCGTGGTCGAACGCTCAAGGGCGGCCCGGACGGTGCTTAGGGGAAGGAAGAGGTCAAGTCCGGAGCAGATATCCGACACCGCTTTCCAGCGGGCTTAGAGAGAAGACCATGCCAACGAACCGTGTTTTGATTTTCGACACCACATTGCGCGACGGCGAACAATCGCCGGGGGCCGCGATGAATCTCGAGGAAAAACTGAAGATCGCCGAAATGCTGGAAGAACTCGGCGTCGACATCATCGAAGCGGGATTTCCGATTTCGTCGAACGGCGATTTCGAAGCCGTCAACGAAATTGCCAAGCGCGCCAAGACCTCCGTGATTTGCGGTCTGGCGCGCGCGGGTCTCAAAGACATCGATCGTGCCGGCGAAGCCTTGAAACCGGCCAAGCGGGCGCGCATTCACACGTTCATTTCGACGAGCCCGGTCCACATGAAGCATAAGCTTCAGATGGAACCGCATCAGGTGCTGGAGGCCGTGATCGCCAGCGTCGGACGGGCGCGCAACCACGTCGACGACGTCGAGTGGTCGGCCGAAGATGCAACGCGCACGGAGTTCGAGTTTCTGTGCCGCTGTGTGGAGGCTGCGATCAAGGCGGGCGCCACGACGATCAACATCCCGGATACGGTCGGCTATGCCATTCCGTCGGAGTACGGCGCTTTGATCAAGGCGCTGATCGGCAAGGTGCCGGGGGCGGATAAGGTGACGTTCTCGACGCATTGTCACAACGATCTCGGCCTTGCGGTCGCGAACTCTCTGGCGGGCGTTGCCGCTGGTGCGCGCCAGGTCGAATGCACGATCAACGGCATCGGCGAGCGGGCGGGCAATGCCGCGCTCGAAGAAATCGTCATGGCGCTGAAGGTTCGCGCGGACATTCTGCCTTACGCGTCGGGCATCGATTCTGCGTCGATTTCGCGCGCGTCGAAGATGGTGTCCAACGTCACGGGTTTTCCGATCCAGTACAACAAAGCGATCGTGGGCAAGAATGCGTTCGCGCACGAGTCGGGCATTCATCAAGACGGCATGCTGAAGAACAATCAGACCTACGAGATCATGACACCGGAATCGGTGGGCGTGTCGAAGACCTCGCTCGTGCTCGGCAAATTGTCGGGGCGGCACGCCTTCAAGGACAAGCTTGAGGCGATGGGTTACGAGCTTGGCTCGAACGCACTTGAAGATGCATTCAAGCGGTTCAAGGATCTCGCCGATAAGAAGAAGCACGTGTTCGACGAGGACATCGCGGCGCTGGTCGACGACGAGATTGCCCATGGCGGCGACCGGATTCAGTTCGTCAGCATGCGCGTCGTGGCGGGCACGTTCGGACCGCAGAGCGCGGAGCTGGAACTGTCGGTCGACGGGCAGACCCGGCTCGGCGTGGCGCGCGGCGACGGGCCGGTCGATGCGATCTTCAATGCAATCAAGTCGCTGTTCCCGCACGAGGCGCAGCTTGCGCTATTCGAAGTGCACGCGGTGACGGAGGGCACGGACGCCCAGGCGGGCGTGACCGTGCGACTTAGCGAAGACGGAAAGAGCGTGACGGGACGCGGCGCCGATACCGACACGATGGTGGCGGCGGCCAAGGCCTATGTGCACGCCTTGAACAAATTATTGGTGAAGCGGCTGAAGACGGCGCCTGAGGCGCTGACCGCGGCACGATTGTGAAGAGACACTCAACAAGAGACGGATCGCAGAGGGGCGGTCCGTCGCAAAGGGCGGAGAAGAAGTAGATGTTTTCGAGTCTGTTAGGAATGCTGTCGTCCGACATGGCGATCGACCTCGGTACGGCGAACACGCTCGTCTACGTCAAGGGGCGGGGGATCGTGCTCAACGAACCATCGGTCGTGGCGATCATGAACAAGGGCGGCAAGAAGGTCGTGCTCGAAGTGGGCAATGCGGCCAAGATGATGCTGGGCCGCACGCCCGGCAACATCGAAGCGATCCGCCCGATGCGCGACGGCGTCATCGCCGACTTCGAAGTGGCCGAGGAAATGATCAAGCACTTCATTCGCAAAGTGCATAACCGCCGTTCGTTCGCCAACCCGATGATCATCATCTGCGTGCCTTCGGGTGCGACCGCGGTCGAGCGGCGCGCCATTCAGGAGTCGGCCTTGTCGGCCGGCGCGCGCCGCGTCTATCTGATCGAAGAACCGATGGCTGCCGCGATCGGCGCCAATCTGCCGGTGACCGAGGCGACCGGATCGATGATCGTCGATATCGGCGGCGGCACGACGGAAGTGGCCGTCTTGTCGCTGGGGGGTATCGTCTATGCCCGTTCGGTGCGCGTGGGCGGCGACAAGATGGACGATGCGATCATTTCGTATATCCGGCGCCACCACAATTTGCTGATCGGCGAGTCTTCGGCCGAACGGATCAAGAAGGAAGTCGGTTGTGCCCGCGCACCCGAGAAGGGAATGGAATTGCGCATCGACATCAAGGGACGCGATCTTCTGAACGGCGTGCCGAAGGAAATCAGCATCACGCAGGCGCAGATCGCAGACGCTTTGCAAGAGCCGGTCAGTCAGATCATCGACGCGGTCAAGGTGGCGCTTGAGGCGACACCGCCGGAGCTGGCGGCCGATATCGTGGACAAGGGCATCGTGCTGACGGGCGGCGGGGCGCTTTTGACCAATCTCGACATGGTTTTGCGCGAGGAAACCGGGCTGCCAGTGTCGATCGCGGACGAGCCGCTATCGTGTGTCGCGCTGGGCACAGGCAAGGTGCTGGAGCACATCAACACGCATAAGCAGGTGCTTTCGTCCGTATACTACTGATCTATTGTGGCGCGTGCGCAGATTCGCTTTGCTGCGCTCGCGATTTGAACCTCAAGGGTAGTCGAGTACACGATGGCGTGGGACCGCAGACGCCGGAGAGCTTCAGAGACGGGTCCTTGGGGCTTCGTCGCGCATAACCTGTCGCTTGTCTCGTTCGTTGTCATTGCGCTGGGCGTGCTTGTCGTTGCTCGGGCGCAAGGCGACGTGTTCGAGGAGGCGCGTGAGGTATTCAACGACGCGGGCGCTCCGATCATGGAAACGCTCGCCGTGCCTGCCGCCGAAGTCAAGCGGTGGAGCGACGGCGTCGGCTCGCTGTTCACGCTCTATGCCGAAAATCAGCGTCTGCGGGAAGAAAACGAGCGTTTGCTGGCGGCGCAGAGCGAGCTTGCCTATTTGCAGCGCAAAGTTCTGCGATACGAAGAACTCTTGAAGGCACCGGCCGAAGCCGACGTTACCTCGGTCGCGGCACGCATCATCGCGGACGCCACCGGGCCCTTCGCGCACACGGTCTTGGTCAACGCGGGGCGCGCGCAAGGCGTGACCAAGGGTCAAGCCGTCGTCGACGAGCGCGGTTTGCTCGGTCGCATCATTGCCTCGGGCGAGCGTTCGGCGCGCGTATTGCTGCTGACCGATCTCAACAGCCGCATTCCGGTGATGATCGAAGGCGACAATCTGAAAGCCATTCTCGTTGGCGACAGTTCGCTGCGCCCGGTGCTCGAATATCTGCCGCCCGGGTCGCGCCTGACCGTCGGCGCGCGGGTCGTGACGACACCGGATGGTGGCGTCTTTCCGCCGGGCGTTGCGGTCGGCCGGGTCGCCGCCGGATCGAACGAGCCGCGGGTCCAGCTTTTTACCGGCGAGGGGCGTGCCGACTTCGTTCGCGTCTTGCACTACACGGCGCCGGTCGACGTCGACAAAGTGGCGCCCGAAGCGGACCCCGCGAACGGAAAAGCGGGTGCGGTTTCGTCCAATCCGGTCTCGGGGCCTCCTCCGCAAGCCGCCGCTCCGACACCGCACGCGCCGCATGCCGCTCCGCGTCAGCCGACATAGGGGCGGGCTAGCCCATGTCCGTTTTCTTGCAGGTCGCGGTCTTGTGGATGATACGCCAGGCATGGCTGTCGATGCCCTTGATCGCGGCGGTTGCGGGGATGGCGATCGCCATGGCGCCCGCAAATCTCGCGCGCGGATTGGTGCAGGCGCCGGACCTTGTGTTGATCTGCGTGTTCTTTTGGGCGATTTACGGGCCTTCATTCTTGCCGCCATGGGCGGTGTTTCTCCTTGGCTTGATTCAAGACTTCGCCACAGGCGGTCCGATCGGGTTTTGGGCCCTGATCTATTTGACGGCCTATGGGTTCACGCTGTCGCAGCGCGTGTTCTTCAGCGGGCGCAGCGGGCCGGGGGTGTGGATCGGCTTTGCCATGGTCGCAAGTGTCACCGCGGTCGTTGCTTGGGTTTTGGGTTCGACCAGCTATGCGCGCTGGATGATGCCTTGGGCGATCATGTCGCAAGCCGCGGTCACCATTCTGTTCTATCCGCTTGTCGCGCGCCTGTTGTCCTATCTGCGCGGCACGTTGACGACGGCACGCGAGGCGCCGTGATGAAGTGGTGGCGCCCATGATGGACGGCAGAGACAGCGTGCGCTTTCGCGCCTTCACGCGGCGAACCGCGCTGTTGTCGGCGGGTACGGCCGGATTGTTCGCGTTGCTGACGGGCCGCATGTTTCAACTTTCGGTGTTGCAGCGCGAACAGTTCGCGACGCTTGCCGAAGACAACCGGGTGAACTTGCAATTGCTGGCGCCGCGGCGGGGCCGCGTGTTCGATCGCTTCGGCACCGAGCTTGCCAAGACATCGCAGAATTTTCGCGTGCTGCTGATCCCCGAACAGGCCAAGAATGTTCGCGACACGCTGGACCGCGTGGCGAAAATGATCCCCTTGTCGCCTAACCGCATCCAGCGAATCTTGCGCGACGTCCGCAAGGGTAAGGCGTTCAATCCGGTGCTGGTTGCCGAGGGTCTCGATTGGGACGACTTCGCGAAGATCAACATCAACGCGCCGGAACTTACCGGCATCGAGCCCGACGTGGGCGAGCTGCGCTCTTATCCGTTCGGGCCGTGGCTCAGCCATGTGTTGGGTTACGTCGCCGGCGTCACCGACAAGGACATCGAGAAGGAACCGGAACTTCTGTCATTGCCGGGCTTTCGTGTGGGCCGGTCCGGGGTCGAACGGGCCGCCGACGACGCGCTGCGCGGCAAGCCGGGCGCGGCGCAAGTCGAAGTCAACGCACACGGCCGCGTGATCCGCGAGCTGTCGCGGCGTGACGGCATCGTGGGTCAAGACGTAGTGCTGGGCCTGGACATGGAAGTGCAAAAGCTGGCGCAAGAACGTCTCGTCGGTCAAAGCGGGTCGGTGATCGTGATGGACGTGAATACCGGCGCGATCATATCGATCGTGTCGGCGCCGGGTTACGATCCCAACGCGTTCACGACCACGGTGACGCCCGCATTGTGGAAGGAGTTGAACGAAAATCAGCTTAAGCCGCTGCTCAACAAAGCAATTACCGGCATGTATCCGCCGGGTTCCACCTTCAAACCGGTGGTGGCATTGGCGGCATTGGCGTCGGGCCGGATGAGCGCCAGCGCGCGCGTGCATTGTTCCGGCGGGACGTCGCTGGGCAGCCATTATTTCCATTGTTGGAAGAAAGGGGGCCACGGCTCGATGGATATGCATGCGGCGATCAAGAATTCCTGCGACGTTTATTTCTACGAGTGCGCGCGACGCACCGGCATCGAAGAAATCGCCGCGATGTGCCGCAAGTTCGGTTTGGGTCAGACTTATGGTTTGGAGATTCCGGGAGAAAAAGGCGGATTGGTTCCCGACCCGGCGTGGAAGTTGCGCGCCCGCAAGGACGCTTGGCGCGACGGCGACACGTACAATGTCGGCATCGGCCAAGGCGCGTTGCTGACTACACCGCTACAGCTGTGCGTGATGGCGGCGCGTTTGGCCAATGGCGGCAAGGCTGTGATTCCGCACGTGATCCGGTCGTATAGCGGCATCGAACGCGTCATGCCGACACCGCAAGACATGGGCTTGGATCCGGCGCACGTCAAAATCGTGCACGGCGGCATGGATGCGGTGACGAACCAAGGCGGCACCGGCGCGCGCTCGCGCATCGACGTCGATGGCTTCGACATGGCGGGCAAGACCGGCACGGCGCAGGTGCGTCGCTTGACGGCCGAGCTGCGCGGGCGAAGCGCCGATTCCATTCCGTGGAAATTCCGCGATCACGCGTTGTTCATCGCTTTTGCGCCAGTGATCGAGCCGCGCTATGCGATCGCGGTCGTCGTCGAACACGGCGGCGGCGGATCCAAAATGGCGGCGCCGATCGCCAAGGATATCATGACGCTGGTCGGGCAACGCGATCCGGCACGCAAGCCGTTGTTCGTGCCGCCGGAACGACAGCCCGTCACCACCGCGGCAAAGGTCTGAGCCGCCATGTCGTACAGCGATCACTTCGGGTCGATGGCACGCGAGCCGCGGCTGAGGGGCAAGTTCCGGGCGCTGAATTGGTCGCTCGTGGCTTTGATTACATGCGTCTGCGCGATCGGATTCGCGCTGCTTTATTCGGTCGCCGGGGGAAGCTTCGATCCATGGGCCGAGCGTCAGATCGTGCGCTTTGGCGTCGGCATGGCGATCCTGTTTGCGGTGGCGGTCGTCGATATTCGCGTCTGGTTCGGGTTGGCCTATCCCATTTACGGCGTGACCTTGTTGCTGCTGGGCGCGGTCGAATTCATCGGACGAACGGGCAAGGGCGCGGAACGGTGGATCGATATCGGGCCGCTGCAATTGCAGCCGTCGGAGTTGATGAAGATTGCGCTGATCCTCGCCTTGTCGCGCTTCTTGCATGGGATTTTGCTTGAAGACGTGTCGCGGCCGACGCGATTGATCCCTTCGCTGTTGCTCATCTTCGTTCCGGCGGGGCTGATTTTGATGCAGCCCAATTTGGGCACGGCGACGATCTTGATCGTCGGCGGCGCCGGTTTGATCTTCTTGGCCGGCCTGAGTTGGAAAATCATCTTGCCCGTGGTGGCGCTCGGCGTCGCTGCCGTGCCCGTCGGATGGGAGTTCGTGCTTAAGGACTATCAAAAACAACGCGTGATGACGTTTCTCGAGCCCGACACCGACCCTCTTGGCGCCGGGTACAATATTCTGCAGTCAAAGATCGCGTTGGGGTCGGGAGGGATTTTCGGCAAGGGCTTCGGCCAGGGGACGCAGAGCCGGTTGAACTTTCTGCCCGAGAAACAAACCGATTTTATTTTCACCGTTTTGGGCGAGGAGTTCGGCCTGTTCGGCCTGGTAATCCTGATGGGGCTTTATCTTGCGATTTTGCAGCAAGGGGTCTCCATTGCGCTCGAGGCGCGAAGTCAGTTCGGGCGGCTGGTGGCGATGGGCATATGTTTGAACTTCTTGCTCTACATACTCATCAACACGTCGATGTCGATGGGGTTGATTCCGGTTGTCGGCATTCCGCTGCCGCTGGTGTCCTACGGCGGGACGGCTCTGCTGACGGTGCTGTTCGGCTTTGGCCTTCTGCTTAGCGTGCAAATCCATCGCGGGATCGACATCCCGCGTTCGGCCGCGAACCTGATTTGACGCTCAGGCCGGCTTGCGGCGCAGGCGGCGCCAGAGCCAACGAACCAAGAAAAAGCCGAGCGCGATCACGGGGATCCACGGCAAGATGCCGATCACCAGCATCAACACCGCGGCCGTGCTTTGGCCCAGAATGCGCATCGACGATTGCCAGACGTCGCGCACGGGCTGCAGCGCGTCGCCGACAGTCGACTGGGCCTGAAAGGAGATGGACATGTTTTCCTTGGCGATGCGGTCGGCGAGATCGCGCTTTTGGCCCTGGAGCTGCTCGAGTTCGCTTTGGGTCTTCGAGATTTCGCCTTCGATCTTGATCAGATCGTCGGTGGCCGCGTTCGAGCGTTTGGCCAGCGCCGACATCCGGTCGCGATAGTCGGCGAGCTGGGCCAGGCGGCGGTCAAGATCGGTCACCTGGTTCGTGACGTTTTGCGCGGTGGTCGAGCGCGATTGCACGACGAAGTCGCCGGGGCTTTCGTTCGGCAACGGCGCGACAAGGCCCGCTTCGAAGGCGGCGACGCTTTCGTGGGGCAGGGCGACGCTCAAATCGGCGACGGGAAGGGGCGCGTCGGGATTGCCGAGCACCCGGTAGGAGGCCTGCATGACTTTGCATTGCAGCGCGGCGTCGTTCTGGCAGCGGTCGCGAGCGCGTTCGAAGCGCGCCTTGATGTGATCGCTCGCCATGCTGAGCGTGAGCGCGTGATCGTAGATGTACGATTCGCCGCTGCGCGCCTGCAGCAGCGCGAGACCGCGTTGGGCGCCGCCTGAGGTCATCGCATCGGTTGTCATCTCGGCGGGTGCCGCTGCAAAGCGACCGTCGTATTCGGCGGTGGTGGGGTTTGGGTTGTCGCAGCCGATAAGAATGGAGGCGGCGAGAAGCAGGACAATCGACGTGCGCATGACGGGCCTCGGTTCGGCGTGAGACGAGCGTGTCGGCGATTATAGTCCGAATTATGGCAGCGCTGGACTCCTAGCGGGGGGCGGGCGAACCTGCGACAACGTGGATAACAAAGGGGTCCGACATGAAGAACTTGTTTTCCCTTGAAGGGCGCACGGCGCTGATCACCGGCGGGTCTCGCGGCATCGGCCGGATGATCGCCGCCGGTTTCATCGCGCACGGGGCGCGCGTCTTTATCTCGTCACGCAAGGCGGAGGCGTGCGAGGCGGCCGCGAAGGAATTGTCGAAAGGCGGAGGCACGTGCATCGCATTGCCCGTCGACTTATCGACTGTTGCAGGGGCCAAGGCGCTCGCCACCGCATTCGGCGCACGGGAAAAGAAGCTCGACATCTTGGTCAACAATGCGGGGGCGGCGTGGCTGGAAAAGTTCGACGCTTTCCCCGAAAAGGGCTGGGACAAGGTGATGGATTTGAACGTGAAGGGGCCGTTCTTTCTGACGCAGGCGCTGCACGGTTTCCTGCGCGAGGCGGCGCGAGCCGACCGGCCCTCCAAGGTCATCAACATCGCCTCGATCGACGGCATTTCGGTTAATCCGCAGGAGACCTATTCCTATGCAGCGAGCAAGGCGGCGTTGACGCATCTGACGCGGCGCATGTCGCTCAAGCTGATCGAGGACAACATCGTCGTGTCGTCGATCGCGCCCGGCGCGTTCGGCTCGGAGATGAATGTCGACGCGCGCGACCGGCCCGATGAAGTCGCGCGCCGCATACCGTCGCGCCGCGTCGGCACGGACGAGGACATGGCGGGCGCCGCGATCTTTCTCGCCTCGCGCGCGGGGGACTATGTGGTGGGCGCCAATCTGGTGGTCGACGGCGGGGTCAGTTTGGTGCGCAATTAGCCGCTCTTGGGGTTCCTGGACAGGGGGGGAGGGGCTTGCTATACGCACGCCCTTCCTCCCACGACCGGTTCGGGTGATTAGCTCAGTTGGTAGAGCAGCTGACTCTTAATCAGCGGGTCGCAGGTTCGATCCCTGCATCACCCACCAGCCTTCGCTCGCGCGGCACGTAGGAACGAGCGGCACTAAGACGTTGCGCTCGAGCGGGACAACAGCTTGCCCGACACCAGCTCGCGTGCAACGAGTAAGAGAAAGCGCGGGACGATTTCGGCGTAACGGCGGAACAGGCGGCGCGGTTCGGATGCCAGTCTGAACAGCCATTCGAGCGACAATGACGTCATCAGGCGCGGCGCGACCGGCTTGAGGCCGGCGACGAAATCGAAGCCGGCGCCGATTGCGACAATCGGCACCTTGGGAAAGCGAGCCGAGAGGCGAACCGTGAGTTGCTCTTGTTTCGGCGTGCTGAGCCCGACCCAAACGATCATCGGTCCGCCGGATGCAAGACCGGCGCAAACCCGATCGAGTTCTTCATTGCTCAAGGCGCGGAACGGCGGATTGTAGGCCTCGACCCGGATCGTGGCGTTGCGTTGGCGCAGCTGTTCGATCATGCGATCGGTCACCGCGGCGGTTGCGCCGAACAGCACGTGCCGGACCTCGCAGG
>JANOFM010000308.1:0-6085 GCA_031413635.1 Alphaproteobacteria bacterium
CAGCAAGACAGCGCCGTGGTTCGCGCCGGCGCCACCTTCGGCGTCACGCGCAACATCGAGGTCTTCGTCAACCTCAACGGCCAGTACAGCTCCGACGCCGCGGCCACCAACGCCTCGGGCGGCCTGCGCCTGACCTGGTAAGCCGGTCGCAAGTGCAAACCAAAGGGCGGTCCCAACGGGCCGCCCTTTTTCGTGGCGCATCCCTCCGAAAAATTGGCGCACGCATAGTTCGATTAGGTGCACCACAAAGACACGAAGGACACGAAGAAGAAGAGACGAGAAGTGGCGCTTCGCGCCGAACCTCTCGCTCGCGCGACGCCGCTACAGTATGAGACGCTTCACACCCTGCTTGAACAATGGAACGTTGAAGTTCATCAGAAATCCGAGTCGATGGCCCGAGAGCTTCAGGTAGGTCAGCAGCTGCGCTTGATGAATCGGGGCGAGCGACTCCACGGACTTTACTTCGACGACGATTGCGCCTTCGATCAGCAAATCAATGCGATAACCGGCGTCCAGGCTGATGCCGTCGTAAACGATCGGCAGTTCGACTTGCTGCTGTACTGCGTGTCCGCGTTTCTCGATCTCGTAGGCCAGGCATCGTTCATAGGCCGACTCCAAGAGGCCCGGACCCAACGCCATGTGAACCTTAAGGCCTGCATCCACAATGACCCCCGCGAGCCGCTCGCACTCGGCCGGAAGCGGCGTCAGTGAACCATGGTCCTGCATTTCAACCCCATCGAGAGATGAGAAATACCTGCGCGAAGCGCCATTTCTCATCTCTTCTTCTTTGTGTTCTTCGTGCCTTGGTGGTGAACCATTTCTTACGGCAATGCCCCACCCGCGCCCGTTCGATCCAGCGCCGGCAGTGCCGGCAGAGACTTCGCCAATCGCACCATCTGCACGAACTCGGCGCGATAGCCGAACGGGTCCGGACCCTTCGCGCCGCTGGCGAGCTCCGCCACCTGCGCATAGCCGAAGTTCTGCATGTAAGGATCGTTGCGCAGCAATTGCCCGAACCCGGCCACCGCCACCGCAAAGCGCAGATCGTCGGGCGCGCGCTTCACATCCTGCACCGCGTCGCGATCCGTCACCGGCCGTTCGATCAACCGGCTTTGATCTTCGTTCGGCAACTTGTAGCGCATGCGCAAGAAGCCGATCTCGCCGGTATTCGCTGTCGGCACCGTCGGCGTCGTCGCGCGATAGCGCAGCGGGTCCATCAAATGCCCGTTCGACCCCACCGGTACGATTTCGTAAAGCGCCGTCACCGCATGGCCCGCGCCGATATCGCCGGCATCGACCTTGTCGTTGTTGAAATCCTCGCGATTGAGCAGGCGCGTCTCATAGCCGATCAAACGATACTCGCTCACCCGCATCGGATTGAACTCGAACTGAAACTTCACGTCCTTGGCGATGGTGAACAACGTGCCGCCGATCTGCTCGACCAAAACCTTGCGCGCTTCGTTGATCGTATCGATGAAGGCGGCGTTCCCGTTGCCCTTCTGCGCCAGCTTTTGCATCAGCGCGTCGTTGTAGTTGCCGGTGCCGAAGCCCAGACACGTCAACGTCACGCCCGAGGCCCGCTCGCGCGACACGAAATCCTCAAGCTGGTTGGGGTCGGTTATGCCGACGTTAAAGTCGCCGTCGGTCGCTAAAATCACGCGATTGACGCCGTTCTTGATGAAGCTCGCATGCGCCAATTGATAGGCCTGGCGAATACCCTCCGCCCCCGCCGTGGAGCCGCCCGGCGACAAATCGTCGATCGCAGCCAGGATCTTACCCTTCTCCGCCCCCGACGTCGGCTCAAGCACCGTACCGGCGGCACCCGCATAGACCACGATCGAAACGCGATCCTTCTCCGTCATCTCCTCGACCAGCATCCGCATCGCCTTCTTCACCAGCGGCAGCTTGTTCGGCTCGTCCATCGAGCCCGAGACGTCAAGCAGGAAGACGAGATTGGCCGTCGGCCGCTGGGCCGGCGCGATGTCGAACCCCTTGATCCCGATATGCACGATCTGCGTGTCCGGGTTCCACGGCGTTTGATAGACCTGCACGGTGGGTCGGAACGGCTGCGTCCGGTTGTCGGGCAGGGCGTAGCTATAGTCGAAGTAGTTGACCATCTCCTCGATGCGCACCGCATCCGCCGGCGGCAACGCGCCGTCGTTCAAGAATTTCCGTACCACGGAATAAGACGCCGTATCGACGTCGGCCGAAAACGTCGATACCGGCTCGTCCTTGACCAGCTTCACAGGGTTGGGTTTGGCATCCGGAAACTTGTCGCGCACTTCCGGGTCCGGTAGCAGCATCGGCGGCGGAGGCGGTGACAGAGCATAGCCGTTCGCCAAGCCGTCCATCGCCGCCACCGGTTTCGCGGACGATGGTTCGGCCGGCTGATTTTTCTCCTGCTCTTCCGTCGTCGCGCGACCGGTCGGTGGTCCGGCTTTCGTATCTTGCTTGCCCTGCGGCACATCGCACCCCGCCAGCACGAGCGCGCCGAGCATCAGTGCGGCAATCGCGGCCGATGTGGTCAGCCGGTGGCGAAACAATGAAAGCGATGATGTGTGTGTCACGAGATGTCTCTCCCTCGCATGGGTCCTCTGCGAGGGCGGACACTCGTCGCCAATTGCGCCCCACGCGGGGCGCGTTCATGGCAAGTTTACGGCGGGTCGTGGTGAGCGCGGCGGCGCGATGCCGCAGCAGGAGCTATTTGTTCGCTTTGTTGAAGTCCTCAACCGCCTGATTGAAGGCATTGGCGACCGCTTCCTTCTCTTTCTGGCTGTGCTCGACCGCCGCGGCGATGACGCGATGATCGTAGTCGGAGAGCCGCGCGCCGAGCGCCTTCTCAAGCTTCACCAGACATTCCTGATAGACGTCGACCTGGGTGATGAAAGAGGTCACTTGGAATTTGCCCTCTTCCATCTCGTCTTTCGTCGCGGTCTTGCCGTTCATTTCGACCACGCCGTAGGGAATGGCGCCGCATTTATCGACGATTTCCTTCTTGATATCGACGGGTTTGGGCTTCTTGGGTTCCGCCGCGGATGCGCCAAACGCCAACCCAATCGAAAGAAGTGCAAAAAGAACAACCCGCATGACATCTACCCCAAAAGAAATGACGCTCTACGTCCGCCGCGCCGCCATGCCATCAAACGCCGCTTGAACGGCACATGAACGCATGCGGAGGCGCTCTATAGCCGACAAGATTGCCACATATCCACGCCGAATCCGCCGGGCCTCTGACGGTATGGTTTCCGTCGCATCGCCCGGTTAACGCACGCGCGCATGGCCGCCGACGCTACAACTTCGCCTTGCGGAACGCCGCCGCCCAACTCGGCACCGCCTCGCCGGCTTCGTAGCGAGTGACACATTCGATCAAGCTCGCGACTTCAAAACCATACACCTCCGCCAGCCTCCGCAAATAAGCCGCGCCATGGCGGTAGCGGCGCTTTGGCCCTTGCTCGAAATCCGCCTTGTCTTCTCGCTCGGTCGTAAACAGCCACAGCCCGCCAGGCTTTACCAACCGGCCGGCCTCGGCAAACAACGGATTGAGATCGCCGAGATAAACCAACACATCCGCGGCGATCGCGATATCGAACGGGCCGCCCGCGTCCGATGGCACGGACTCGACATCCGCCTCGAACAATCCGTCGTAGATCTTCAAAGCCGAAGCTTTCGCGATCATGCGGGGCGACAGATCGACGCCCACCAACCGCCGCGCCACCGGCTTGAACGCAAGTCCCGCAAGTCCTGTCCCGCACCCCAGATCGAGCACGTCGTATTTCGCACCCGGATCGAGCAACAACCCCGCCAAGTCGCGCAAGATGCCCGGCGCCGCATAGCCCAGCCGCCCGTGCATCCGTTGGTCGTAATCGGCGGCGAACTGATCGAACAAATGCCGCACATAGCCCGCATCCGCCCGCAGTGCCTCGCGCATCCGCCTTGCATCGTCGCGCAAGCGCGCCGCCGCGCCGGCATCGACGCCGCCCATCTCAAGCGCGGTCTTGGCCGAAACCTCGGCTTTATCCGCTTCGCCCGCGCTGAGCCACAGTTGCGCGATCCGCCAATGCGGCCGCCCGTCGTCGGGCGCCAAACGCACCGCACGTTGAAACTCGGCAATCGCGGTCGGCAGCGAACCCGCCGCCGCCAATGCCTCGCCCGACGCCAGCACGACCTCCGCCGTGTTGGGCGACAGCAAGCTCGCTTCCCGCAAAACGTCGACCGCCTCGCTGGCGCGCCCCAGCGCGATCAAAGCGCGCCCAAGCGCCACCCGCGTCAGCGTCCCGCCGCGCCCCTTGGCGATCAGCGCCTCGCAGCGCGTGACAACGTCGCCGGCACGCCCAGCCTCGATCAGAGAAGTGGCCTCGCCGACGGGATCGAACAACGGCTCCAATTTAATGCTTCAGCGTGCACTTGCCGTTGTTGATCACGACCACGTCGCGCTCCTTCACCTTCGAGCGGAACGAAACGATCGAACCATCCTTCCACATTTCGGTGACCAAGCTCTCTCCCGGAAATACGGGAGAGGAAAAGCGCACGTCGAAACCGGTAATCATCGTGTGGTCGTAGTTGCACATCGTCTTCAGCACCGCTCGGCACGCCGTGCCATAGGAACAAAGCCCATGCAGAATGGGCCGCGGAAACCCTGCCATCTTCGCGATCTTAGGGTCCGAATGAAGCGGATTGCGATCGCCCGATAAGCGATAGAGCAACGCCTGATCGACCCGCGTGTCCGTCTCGCTCACCGCGTCGGCCTTGCGCTCGGGGATCGCATGCGGCTCCAGCGCGCCCGTCGAAGGTCCGCCGAACCCGCCGTCGCCACGCGCGAAAATCGTCCCGCCGACCGTGCACAGCTTCTCGCCGTTCTTCAGCCGAATGTTTTTCTCCGTGAAGATCAGCGCCCCCTTGCCCGGGCCTTTGTCGACCGCGCCCGTCACGCGCTCGTCCGAAATGATCGTAGCCGAAGCGGGCAGGGGTTGGTGCAACGTCAAGCGCTGCTCGCCGTGCACCACCAGCAGATAGTTGATTCCCGATTGCCCGATCGTCCGCTGCCCCCACGCGATCACCGATGCCAATGTCGGCACCGTCTTCAGATCGTTCTCATAGGTGTAGCGCAGCTCGTCTTCGTTCATGGGGTCGCGGCTCATGCCCACGCCCAACGCATAGAGCATCGTGTCGCGGTCGGTATAGGTGAACTCGTCGCCGATCGACTTCAGCGACATCAGGCCGTCATAGGTCACGGGCATGGGCATGGCTCCAATGGTTCGGTAACCCAATCAAGCCCGGTTCGAGTGCGCCGTGCAAGAGACGGACGCATCACATCATCGCCGCCCGGCGCCGAACCAGGCGCCGCCGCGCGCCGCGCCGGCATTGGTGCAAAACTCCAACGGCACCTCGCGGCTCCCGCGCCGGGTCTGGATGATCCCGGTGCTTTGTCCGCCGGTCTGCACGATGTCGGTATTCACGTTCCGTCCGATCTGGATCACGCATGCCGCATTGTTGGAACCGGTCTGCGAAATCGCGGCCGTGCTGCCGCGCCCCCATTGTTTGATCGTCGCGGCATTGCCGTTGCCGTCCTGTGTGATGGTGGCATTCAAACCCCGGCCGAACTGCCTGATCCCTGCGACATTGCCTCCGCCAAGTTGGTTGGTCGATGCCTCGTTGTCCGAGTAGCCTTGCTCCGCGCGCAGGACATTGCGTCCGCGTCCACGTCCGCTCCAGCCGCGCACGTCATTGCCGTCGCCGCTTGCGTGCTCGCCATGCTGTCCGATGCGGGCTTGGTTCGGATCGCGGTTATGCTCCGCCTCGCGTTCGGCACGAAGTTTTGCGATCCAGCCACCGTTGCCGGCGGCGGCGTCGCTGGCGCTCGACACCGAGAAAAGAACCAGGAGGACGGCAACGGCTGAACCTATGCGGGACATCGGAGTTTCCTTTCCAATTGCGATGCAATGAATGTTATTCGGGCACCGGCACCCGCGCCCATCCGCGGATGCCGTTCATCGATAGCGCGACCCTTCACGACTCGACATCGTGACCGCAAAGCCGCCCGTGCCGGTCGCTCAGGATCAAGCGCGCCCTCAGCCGCGCGCGCGGC
>JANOFM010000309.1:0-6766 GCA_031413635.1 Alphaproteobacteria bacterium
TCGACGATGGCATTGAACTCTGCCGGACGCTCGAAATAGGCGGAGTGGCCGGCCTGCGCGATGTGCGCGACTTTGGCGCCGGGCACGACGCGGGCGATGGCATCGGCGGCGAAGGGTGGGATGACGATGTCCTCGTCGCCCGAGATGAACAGGATCGGGCAGGCGACCTGTTTCAGGTCTTCGGGCGGTCTGGTGCGCGCCGCCATCAGGCGGGCGCCGATCGCACCGACGTCGAGATGCGCGTTTTGATCGTTGATGTGGCGATAGAGCAGATGCTGCGCCGGTTGTTCGCGCGCCATGCGTTCGCCGGCGGCGGGGTGGATGTGGCGCGCGAAGAGGCCGGGCATTTTCGACGCTTCGTTTTGGACCCATGCGGCGAGGCGCGCACGTTCGGGCTCTTCGATCAGTTGCGGGTTCACCGTCCCCGTGGTGCAGGCGAGCACGATCGCCTTTAGCTCGCGCGGACGGGTGAGCGCGTATTCGATCGCCGTCCAACCGCCCATGGATTGCGCGACGAGGCGCACGTCGGTGAGTTTCAAATGCGCGATGAGGGCTTCGAGGTCGGCTGCATAGTCCTTCGGGTCCGGGCCGCCCGCGATGGGCGAGGACGGGGCGAAGCCGCGATGGGCGAAGGTCACGCAGGTGAAACGCGGCGCGAAGTGCGCCACCTGCTGAAACCACGACAGGTGATTACCGCCGAGACCGTGGGCGAAGACGATGGCGGGACCTGCGCCGGCGACCTCGTAGTGAAGCTTGCAGCCGGGGCGTTCGAGTGTGCCTAAGGCGCGGGCAATTTGCATGAGGTTCTCACTCGAATGGGTTCAGCTCACCGGCGATTTCGTTTGTTCGATTTCCTTGCGCCGCCACACGTCGCGCGGCAGGCGGTAGTGGCGGAGTTCGACGAAGCCTTGGCCGTTGGCATCGGGTTTGTGGCTGGTGTGTTCGTGAATCCAGCCGCGCTTGGCCATGCCGGACACAACCTCCTCGTTGTGCGCCAGCACCGTCGAACGCGCGTTCTCGAGATTCATTTCCTCGAAGAAGAAGCGGTAGACGACCTCGCGCGATTGGGTGCGCGCGCCTTTGCCGCGCGCTTGCGGTTCGCCGATCAGGACGTTGACCAGGAATTCGCCGTGCTGCAGGTCGATGTACACGGCCCTCATGCCGACGAGCGCGTTCGTGGACTTTTCGAAGATGCCGAGCAGATGGGCGTCCGCCCGGTTGAAGCCCGCGACATAGGCGCGGAATTCCTCGGCGCTACGCCGGGCAGGGCGGGCGTTGAGGTTACGCGCCGCTTCGGGGTCAGTCATCCATTCGCTTATACCGTCCGTTACGTCGCTTTGTTCCATCGTTCGCACGATGTAGTGCGGCGTCTCGAGCCGGATCAGGCGCTGAGTTAGCGGTGTTCGGTCTGTCATAAGCGTGAGTTCAACTCCATTCGCCGGGCTGATAACGCTTGCGCCACACGTCGCGCGACATGCGGTAGTGGTGGATTTCGACGAAGCCTTGGCCGTCGGCCGCTTGCTTGCGGGCGCTGTGCTGGTGGATCCAACCTCTGCTTTTGAACAGGTCGAGGATGACGGTGTTCGTCGACACGGCGGAGGCTTGCGCCGCGACGAGGTCGAGCGTGTTGAAGAAGTAGGCGAAAATCACCCGATGCGTTTCCTTCAACACGCCCATGTGGCGGGCCTCGCTTTCGCCGACCAGCGTGTTGGAAAGAAATTCCCGCTTCTCCCAATTGACGTAGATGGAGCGAATGCCGATTAAGCGCGATGTGGACTTCTCGATCGTGCCGACCAGATGCGAGGTCGTGCGGTTGAAGCTCTTGATGTAGGTTTGAAGCGTTTCGATGCTCACGTGCCGGGGCTGGATGTTCAGATTGCGCACCGTGTCGGGGTCGGTCATCCATTGCCCCCAGGCTTCGTTCGCGTCGGCGGGTTCGAGCGTGCGCATGATGTAGCGCTCGGATTCGAGATGGATTGCGAGCGGGGCGGTCGGCGCGGTCATGCCGTCACCACACACCGATGTTTTGCATCGAGCTCCAGGGTTCTCGCGGCGGTAGGGCTTTGCCCTTCTGCAGCAGTTCGATCGAGATATTGTCGGACGAGCGGACGAAGGCCATGCGGCCGTCGCGCGGCGGGCGGTTGATCGTGACGCCGCCCTTCATCAATCGTTCGCAGGCTGCATAAATGTCTTCGACGGCGAAGGCGAGGTGGCCGAAATTGCGGCCGCCCGCATAGTCGTGCTCATCCCAATTGCAGGTGAGTTCGACTTCGGCCTCAGGGCTTTCTGGGGCGGCGAGGAAGATCAGGGTGAATCTGCCGGCTTGGTTTTCGACGCGACGGGATTCGATCAGGCCGAGCTTGTCGACGTAGAAGGCGAGCGAGGCGTCGAGGTTTGCAACGCGAACCATGGTGTGGAGGTATTTCATGGGGAGAGTTCCAGTTTGGCGGGTGGCGGACCATACTCAATGTCTTTCCGCCCTGCCAGCAACACCGGCGGGCCCAGCTTCCGGTCGAGGGTTTGAGTGAGCAACGTCAATGAGCGCCGCCGCGCGCCGAACGCATCGGCAAATTGGGTCAAAGGGCGGTGCCTGTGCGGCAGCGTCGAACTTGAGATCGGCTTCCCGGCGCGCTGGGCGTGGCACGATCATTCGGGGGCGAGCCGGCGCGCGCACGGGGCGGCTTACGCCACCTATGTGGGGAGTTGGCGCAGCCGCTTTCGCATCACGAAGGGCGAGGGTTCGATTACGCGCTTTGAGGACAAGGTATCGGCGGCGTTTCGAAGTTTCTGCGCGCGCTGCGGCACGCCGCTGACCTATGAACGGCACCGCTCGCCGACGATGGTGAACGTGCCGCGGGCGCTGTTTGCGAACCGCACCGGGCGCGAGCCGCTCTATCACCTTTCGATCGAGGAGTTGCAGGAGTGGACATATATGGGCGAGGCGCTGAAACCGCTGAAGGGATTTCCGGGCGTGGTGTGGACGGGCGCGCGGAGGAGGAAGCGGGGCGAGGTGTCGCTGTAGGATACACGACGAGCGCCGGCGAATTGGGGACCTACGTCGCCGGCCGCCAGACGCGGTATTCGACTGCAAGGCCGGGTAGGACACGGCCTTCGCCGATGAAGAAGGTTTTGTTCAGCCAGGCGTAGCGCTCGTCGCCGGTTTCGATGCGCGGGTTGGTGTAGAAGTATTGATCGCCGAAGTTCGTGCCTTTGCCGCTTGCCAGCGCGGCCTGAACGTCCGCGTTCATTTCGAGGAGACCGTTATATTGGACATAGAGGTATGCCCCGTCGTAGGTTTCGACCTGCAAGCGCACGTCGACCCTGACGAAGCCGTCCGCGCCGATCAGCGCCCACTCGCCGCCGCCGAGCAACTTGCCGCGCAGGCGATCGCCGGTAAAGGTGCCGCCGGTCACCTCGTAATACATGCGCGTGCCGATCGGGCCGGCGCCGACGGGCAGCGGCGGTTTCAGCGTGCCGGTGAAGGTGAACTCGTGGATCAGTTTCATGGGGTCACTCCAGTTTCTAACGCAACACCACCGTGCGGCGGCCGTTGACGAAGACGCGGCGTTCGATGTGCATTTTGAGGGCGCGGGCGAGCGTCATGGATTCGAGGTCTTGGCCGAGGTGGATCATGTCGGCGACGGTGGCCGCGTGGTCGACGCGTTCGACCATTTGTTCGACGATCGGGCCTTCGTCGAGGTCTTGAGTGGCGTAGTGCGCGGTGGCGCCGATCAGTTTGACGCCGCGGTCGTGAGCTTGGCTATAGGGGTTGGCGCCTTTGAAGCCGGGCAGGAACGAGTGGTGGATGTTGATGCAGCGTCCGCTCAGCCGGGCGCAGGTTTCGGGCGAGAGGATCTGCATATAGCGCGCGAGGACGACGAGTTCGGCGCGTTCGCGTTCCATGGTGGCGAACATCACGGCTTCGGCTTGCGCCTTCGTCGTTTGCGTCACCGGCTGATGGATGAAAGGGATGCCTTCGCGCTCAACCAGCGATTTCAACGTGGCGTGGTTCGAGATGACGGCGGCGATGTCCATCGCCAGGCCGCCGGTGCGCACGCGGTAGATCAGGTCGGCGAGGCAATGGTCGAATTTCGAGACCATGACGATGGCGCGCGGGCGTTCGGCGACGGGCCTTGCGTCCCAGGCGCATTCGAAGCGTTCGGCGATGGAGGCAAACCCCTTGGCGAAGTCTTTCGCGCTCCACGCGCCCTGGGTCGGGCGGAAGACGGTGCGCATGAAGAACTTGCCGGTTTCCGCGTCGCCGAATTGATGCGTCTCGTCGATGAACATATTCTGCGCCGCCAGGAAAGTCGTGACGCCGGCGACAAGGCCGGTGCGGTCGGGGCAGGAGATCGTGAGGACGACTGGCGTTTGGGTCATCGACGGATCACGGTTTTTTCGCGGCGCTGATGTGGGCGTTGTGGTGGCGGATGACTTCGGTGACGATGAAGGTGAGGAATTTCTCGGCAAATTCGGGGTCGAGCTTGGCGGTGCCGGCCAGTTTGCGCAGGTGGGCGATTTGTTGGGCTTCGCGCGCGGGGTCGGCGGGGGGCATGTTCGCCGCCGCCTTCAAGGCGCCGACCTGCTGGGTGAACTTGAAGCGTTCGGCGAGCAGATGGATGAGCGCGGCGTCGATGTTGTCGATCGAATCGCGCAGGCGTTGGAGTTCGCTTGAGGTGGTCGTTGTCGCCATGTCGCTTTCGTATCCGGGTGGTCGTTTCCGTCGGCTTATGCTCGGGCTGCGGTAGAAGGAAGATTGAACCAGGAAGGACACGAAGAACACGAAGAGTAAGAAAACGGGAAAGTGCGCAACGCGGCGACGATTGCTGCGCGCTCAAGTTTTTTTTGGCGCGTTCCGCGCCGACTACTTTCTTACTCTTCGTGTTCTTCGTGTCCTTCGTGGTTCAACTTTCTTTCTTTTATTCCGCGGCCTTCGATCTTGCTAGCTGGAATTCGAGATGGGTCTTCACGGCGGGCCATTCGCTTTGGACGATCGAATAGACGCAGGTGTCGCGCAACGTGCCGTCGGCGTAGCGCATGTGGTTGCGCAGGGTGCCGTCGAGTTTGGCGCCGAGGCGTTCGATGGCGCGGCGGCTTTGGTGGTTGAAGACCGCGGTGCGGAATTCGTCGGCGATGCAGTCGAGCGTTTCGAAGGCATGGCTCATCAGCATCAACTTGCATTCGGTGTTGAGCGGCGTGCGCTGAACCCGTTTGGCGACCCACGTTGAGCCGATCTCGACGCGTTTGTTGCCGGCGTCGATGTTCATATAGGTCGTCATGCCGGCGCATTTGCCGCCCGCATCGACGACGGCGAAGGGCAGCATTGAGCCCTTGGCTTGCAGGGCGAGACGGCGGCCGATCTCCGCTTCCATGCGCTCGGGCGCCGGGATGTTGGTATACCAAAGCGTCCAGAGTTCGCCGTCATTGACCGCGTCGATCAGGTCGTTTCGATGCGTTTGCGCGAGCGGCTCGAGCGTGGCGTGGCGGCCGCGCAGCGTGATGGGGTCGGGCCAGGGCATGAGGGCTTTGCGTCCGTGCTTGAATGCAAAAAGGCCGCCCCGTGATCGTCGACCAGAGGCGGCCTTCAAGCTCTTAGCACAAGTCGAACTACATTCCGAACGTGAGCGACACGACGCCGGAGTGGTTGTTGCTGTCCACGACGCCCGATGCAATGTTTTCAGCCAGGAACGGCGGAAGGACCGTTATTTCGGGACCCTCCATATAGCGATAGCCGACGCCAAGTTGGATGTTCGGTGCAACTTGGAAGTTGACGCCACCGCCCAGCTGCCATGCAAAGCCGCTGTCGCTGTACGTGAACGACGGCACCGCGCCGCCGATGTACGTTCCGTCCAACTCGACGTCGGCCCAACCGACGCCGCCGCCGAAATACGGCTTCACGCCGGCGACATCGAAATCGTACCAAACGTTCGCCAAGACCGAGAGCGTGGTGTGGTCATAATCCAATGCGCCGGAATCGGCGGTGGGAGCGCCATTGTTGCCACTCGTATCGTTGGTGGACGCCCACAGGCCGTCAACCTCGTTGTGCCGGTAGCCGACTTCGGCTTCAACCCTCAGTCCCGGCATCATTCCGCCCAGGCTGAAGCCCACGGCGCCGGAAATGACATAACCGGCTTCGGGGTTGTTGTTGAAATCGAACGCGTCGAATTCGTCAAGGGCGGCATTGACGGTGTCGGCGGCGATGTTGGCAAACTGACTGTCGTTGAGCCAATTGGCACCGCCCGAGATGTTCAAGTACCAGCCGGCAGCGTTGGCTGGGGTTGCGATCGCCAAGGCGGCGAGCGCGGTTGTGGCGAGTAAAGCTAGTTTTGTTCGCATGCGTTTCTCCTCATTGAGTCGCATTCTGCTCGTTGCCCTGTGAGCGTAAATGCGGGGTTAACGTCTTCGCACCACATGCTTGCGAATCGATTAACGAGTCTAAGAAGAAGCACTGCACGGTCCCGCGAATTCGACTGATTCGAAAATTTCCCCGGCGCTGTGTCGTTTTCGCGCCACGCTCAATCACATCCCCATGAACGCTTCCATCAACAACGGGTTGGGCGTGCCTTGCAGCTGATCGATCAAGGCGTTACGGCGCATTTCTTCCGCGTCGGGCGGATCGGTTTGCATCCAGCCGAGCAGGATTCCCTTGTCGGCGACGGCGTCTTCGAGCGCCAGGCCGTAGACGAAGTGCATGTAGACGAGCGAACGGGCGATATCGCCTTTCACGTCGTCGCGCGGTTCGACGATGGCTTTCGCGCCCGTGGTG